>JBFEXG010000078.1:0-9577 GCA_041546005.1 Paracoccaceae bacterium | reverse complement strand
TGGTTTGCCTTGATCTCGAGATATTGCGCCATCATCGGCGTGACGTTGCCTGCCGCCGCGTTCATTCTTTCCCCTCAGGTCTTTCGCAAAGACCCTATCCAGTGGATGTTAGCGACGAAAGCCGAAAACGAAGGCATTGCGGCCCCCGTGCCCCTGCCGCTATTCCGGTGGGGTAGTTTTGGAGATTGAAAAATGGCAAAGGCCCGCGTTTCCCGCGAAGATGCTCTGAGGTTCCATTTGGAGCCGACCCCCGGCAAATGGGAGGTCACGGCGACGGTGCCGATGGCGACCCAGCGCGATCTGAGCCTTGCCTATTCGCCGGGCGTTGCCGTGCCTTGCGAGGAAATTCACGCTGCACCCGAGACGGCCTATGATTATACCAACAAGGGCAACCTTGTGGCCGTGATTTCCAACGGCACGGCGGTTCTTGGCCTTGGCAACCTTGGCGCGCTGGCGTCAAAACCGGTGATGGAGGGCAAGTCTGTCCTCTTCAAGCGGTTCGCCGATGTGAACTCGATCGATATCGAGCTTGATACCGAAGATCCGGATGCCTTCTGCAATGCCGTGCGCCTCATGGGCCCGACCTTCGGCGGCATCAACCTTGAAGACATCAAGGCGCCCGAATGTTTCATCATCGAGCAGCGTCTCAAGGAAGAGATGGATATCCCTGTCTTCCACGACGATCAGCACGGCACCGCCGTGATCTGTGCCGCGGGCCTGATCAACGCGCTGCATATTTCCGGCAAGAAGATCGAAGAGTGCCGGATCGTTCTCAATGGCGCTGGAGCGGCAGGGATTGCCTGCCTCGAGCTTCTCAAGACCATGGGTGCGCGGCATGAAAACTGCGTCATGTGCGATACCAAGGGCGTGATCTATCAGGGCCGCACCGAAGGCATGAACCAGTGGAAATCGGCCCACGCGATCAAAACCGATCTGCGGACGCTGGAAGACGCGATGGAAGGGGCTGATGTGTTCCTCGGCGTTTCGGCCAAGGGCGCGGTCACGCCGGCAATGGTCGAATCGATGGCTCCGAATCCGGTGATCTTTGCGATGGCCAACCCCGACCCCGAGATCACCCCAGAAGAGGCCCACGCCGTGCGCGAGGATGCGATCGTCGCCACCGGTCGCAGCGACTATCCCAATCAGGTGAACAACGTTCTCGGCTTCCCCTATCTCTTCCGCGGCGCGCTCGATATTCACGCTCGCGCCATCAATGACGAGATGAAGATCGCCTGTGCCGAGGCCCTTGCGGCGCTTGCGCGCGAGGATGTTCCCGATGAGGTGGCCGTTGCCTATGGTCGCAAGCTGGCCTTTGGGCGGGATTACATTATCCCCACACCCTTTGATCCCCGTCTGATCTATCGCATCCCGCCCGCCGTTGCGCAGGCCGGGATGAAGACCGGCGTCGCCCGTCGCCCCATCATCGACATGGACGCCTATATCCAAGTCCTGAAAGGCCGGATGGATCCGACAGCCGGCATCCTGCGCGGCATCCACGCCCGCGCCCGCGCCGCACAAGCGGATATCATTTTTGCCGAGGGCGACGATCCCCGCGTTCTGCGCGCGGCGGTTCAGTATCAGCGTTCGGGCATGGGCCGCGCCTTGGTGATTGGCCGCGAAAACGATGTGCGCGACAAGCTCACCGCCGAAGGCATGGCCGACGCTGTTCCCGAGATCACCGTCTACAATGCCGCCAATACCGAGCACCTAGAGGACTACAAAGCGTTTCTCTACGAGCGCCTTCAGCGCAAAGGTTTTGACCGCGCCGACATTCACCGCCTCGCCGCCCGCGATCGCCATGTGTTCGGCGCGCTGATGCTGGCGCACGGCCACGGCGACGGCCTAGTTACCGGCGCGACCCGCAAGTCGGCCCATGTGCTTGAGCTGATCAACCATGTGTTTGATGCCAGCCCGTCTTCGGGCGCTGTCGGCGTTTCGGCGGTGCTCAACAAGGGCCGGATCGTCCTGATCGCCGATACGCTCGTTCATGAGTGGCCAGACGAGGAAGACCTCGCCAATATCGCCACACGCGGCGCCGAGGTGGCCCGCGATCTCGGCCTTGAACCGCGGGTTGCGTTCCTCTCGTTCTCGACCTTCGGCTATCCGGTGTCTGAGCGGGCCGAAAAGATGCATCGCGCGCCCAGAGTTCTCGACGCGCGCGGCGTGGATTTCGAATACGAAGGCGAGATGACCGTCGACGTGGCCCTCAATCCCCGCGCGATGGAGCAGTATCCCTTCAGCCGCCTCACGGGCCCAGCCAACGTCCTCGTCGTCCCTGCCCGCCATTCGGCGTCGATCTCGGTCAAGCTCATGCAGGAGATGGCCGGCGCAACAGTGATCGGCCCGATTCTTGCGGGCGTTGATAAGCCGATCCAGATCTGCTCGACCGTCTCGACCGTGAACGACATCTTCAACATGGCGGCCATCGCCGCCTGCAAGGTGAACTAACGTGGCGATCTGGAACCTTGGGTCGATCAATGTGGATCAGATCTATAGGGTTCCACATATCCCTGCGCCGGGCGAAACGCTGGCCGCGACCGGCAAGCAGACATTTTTAGGCGGCAAGGGGGCCAATATGTCGGTCGCCGCCGCCAGGGCCGGGGCCGAGGTGATGCACATTGGCGGGGTCGGTCGAGAAGAGCTCTGGGCGCTGGATCGGTTGGCCAACTATGGCGTGAATATCGCAAACATCGCCAAGTTAGATACTGAAACCGGCGAGGCGATCATCGCTGTCGCTGCTGATGGCGAAAACGCGATCATCATCAACCCTGGCGCCAATCGCAGGATTACGGAGGCGCAAATTGCGGCCTCTTTAGCCGGGGCAAAGCCCGGTGACTGGATCATCACCCAGAACGAAACGAGCGGTCAGCGCGAGGCGCTGGCCCTAGGGAGACAGAAAGGCCTTCGCACGGCCTATGCCGCCGCCCCGTTTGATGCCACCACGGTTCAGGCTGTTCTGCCGTTGCTTGACCTTCTCGTTTTGAACGAGATCGAGATGCAGCAGCTTTCCGCCGCGCTGGGCAAAGGCGCCGCCGATCTGGGCGTTGCCCATGTCGTGGTGACGCGCGGCTCGAAAGGTGCCGACCTCTACGCCAGCGGCAATCCCGCCCCGCGCCACTTTCCAGCCCGAAAGGTCGCCCCCGTCGATACGACCGGTGCCGGCGACACATTCACCGGCTATCTTCTCGCGGCTCTCGATCGTGGCGAAAAGATCGAAACCGCCATCGACCGCGCAGGCAAGGCCGCAGCGATCATGGTCACGCGGCTTGGCACCGCTGACGTAATCCCGACCCTTGCCGAAGTTGACGCCTTCGAGGGCTAGCACGCCGGATTCCCTCTAGGAAAGGCGCGGGCATCTGCCTAGCCTGCCGCCAACGGAGGACCCCATGACCGATCACGTCACCACACACCAGGCCGAAGAAGATCGGCGCAACGAAGACATCCTGATCTATGTCGATGGTCAGATCGTCCCCAAAGCGAAAGCCACCGTCAGCGTCTATGACAGCGGCTTCATGCTGGGCGATGGTGTCTGGGAGGGCATCCGCCTCTATGACGGAAAATGGGCCTTCCTCGACGAACATATTGATCGTCTGTTCGAGGCAGCCAAAGCGATTGATCTCGATATCGTGTTGACACCCGAAGAGGTGATAAAGGCCTTGTTAGGGACGCAAAAGGCCAACCGCATGACCACCGACGCCCATGCGCGCCTGATGGTCACCCGTGGGGTCAAGGTGCGCCCGTTCCAGCACCCCTCGCTGTCGCGCTCCGGGCCGACGATGGTCATCATCATGGAGCATTCCAAGCCCAAGATCCCGCGTCCGATCCGGCTCGCCACTGTGCCGCACATGCGTGGCCTACCGATGACGCAGGATCCCAAGCTCAACAGCCATTCCAAGCTCAACTGCATCCTCGCCTGCATCGCCGCTGAAAAGGCCGGTGCCGACGAGGCGCTGATGCTCGATGTGCATGGATTTGTGAACACGACGAACGCCTGCAACTTCTTCATCGTCCGCAAGGGCGAGGTTTGGACCTCAACGGGCGATTACTGCATGAACGGCATCACCCGCCAGAAGGTGATCGACCTCTGTCGCGCCAACGATATTCCGGTCTACGAGCGCAACTATAGCCTCGTCGATACCTACAGCGCCGATGAAGCCTTCCTCACCGGCACTTTCGGCGCGCAAACGCCGGTCGGCTCGATTGATGGCCGCCAGATCGGCACCGGCCAGATGGGCCCGATGACCGAACGCCTGCGCGGGCTCTACAAAGCCCTGATCGCGAAAGAGAGCGCCTGATGCGGATCGCCATGTGGTCGGGGCCGCGCAACCTGTCGACGGCGATGATGTATTCCTTCGGCGCAAGGCCCGACTTCGCCGTCTGGGACGAGCCCTTCTACGCGCCCTTTCTGGCGGCAACTGGCGCAGATCACCCGATGCGGGAAGAAATTCTCGCAGCGCATGAAAACGACCCCAAGAAGGTTGCTTTGGCCTGTTTAGGGTCTGTTCCGGGCGGCAAACCCCACTTCTACATGAAGCACATGCCGCATCACATGGTGGCGGGCTTCCCGCTCGAATGGGCCAAGAACTGCGTCAATATCCACCTGATCCGGCACCCCGCCCGCGTCGTCGCAAGCTATGGCGCCAAACGTGACGAGATTACCCTCGACGACATCGGCTTTCACCAGCAGGTGGACATCTACGAAAGGCTCGGCGGCATCATCATCGATAGCGCCGATATTCGCGACAATCCCGAGGCCATGCTAAGAAAGCTCTGCGCCGCGATCGGCCTTGATTGGGATCCCGCCATGCTTTCCTGGCCCGCCGGCGGTCGGCCCGAAGATGGCGCTTGGGCGCCGCATTGGTATGGAGCAATTCACCGCTCGACCGGCTTCGCCGGCCCTGAAGGCCCGCTGCCTTTCCTTGAGGGCCGCGATGCCGAGCTTGTCCGCGCCGCGCTTCCCGCCTACGAGAAACTCGCCGCGCTCAAACTCACCTGATTTCTTTTGGCCAAAAATACTCCGGGGGAGGCCCGAAGGGCCGGGGGCAGAGCCCCCTCTAGCCCTTCACACGGCGGTTGCGCGTGGCAATGAGTTTCAGGCGCAGCGCGTTGAGCTGGATAAAGCCCTTGGCGTCCTGCTGGTCATAGGCGCCCGCGTCCTCCTCGAAGGTGACGTGCTTTTCCGAATAGAGTGAGTGATCCGACCAGCGGGCCACGGTGCGGACCGAGCCTTTGTAAAGCTTGAGCTTCACCGTGCCGGTCACATGCTCTTGGCTCTTGTCGATCAGCGCCTGCAGCATCTCGCGCTCGGGCGAGAACCAGAAGCCGTTATAGATCAGCTCGGCATAGCGCGGCATGATCGAATCCTTCAGGTGGCCTGCGCCAGAATCGAGGGTGATCTGCTCGATGCCGCGGTGCGCCTCGAGCAGGATCGTGCCCCCCGGGGTCTCATAGACGCCGCGGGATTTCATGCCGACGAAGCGGTTCTCGACGAAATCGAGAAGGCCAATGCCGTGCTTGGATCCATATTCGTTGAGCGCTGTCAGGATCGTCGCGGGCGACATCGCCTCGCCGTTGATCGCAACAGCATCGCCCTTTTCAAAGGCGATCTCGATGAATTCGGGCTGATCGGGCGCGTCTTCTACCGCGACGATTCGCTGGGCGACATAGTCGGGCGCCTCGACTGCGGGATCCTCAAGCACGCGGCCTTCGGACGAAGTGTGCAGAAGGTTTGCATCAACCGAGAAGGGCGCTTCGCCGCGCTTGTTCTTGGCAACGGGGATTTGGTTCTGCTCGGCAAACTCCAGAAGACGTGTCCGCGAGGTCAGATCCCAAAGGCGCCAGGGCGCGATGACCTTGATCTCGGGGTTCAGCGCATAGGCCGAAAGCTCAAACCGCACCTGATCGTTGCCCTTGCCGGTGGCACCGTGGGCCACGGCATCGGCGCCGGTCATTTCCGCGATCTCGACAAGGCGCTTGGAGATCAGCGGGCGGGCGATCGAGGTGCCGAGAAGATAGAGCCCCTCGTAAACAGCATTGGCGCGGAACATCGGGAATACGAAATCACGCACGAATTCCTCGCGCACGTCCTCGATATAGATGTTTTCGGGCTTGATACCCAGAAGCTCGGCCTTGGCGCGCGCAGGCTCAAGTTCTTCGCCTTGGCCGAGGTCGGCTGTAAAAGTGACGACCTCGCACCCATATTCAGTCTGAAGCCATTTCAGGATGATCGAGGTATCGAGACCACCGGAATAGGCGAGGACGACTTTCTTGGGGGCAGACATCGCGGGGACTCCTTGTCAAACTCGGCCTGCGCGATAGCGGGTTTTGCTCCCTAGGGCAAGCAATGGACATTGACCGCGGTCCTTCCTTGGTGCGACTTGTCGTCTTGCAGGTGAAGAGGAGAGAAAGATGAGCTTTGAAATCGTGCGCCATGCCTTTGTGATGGTTTTCGGCAACCTGCGGGATTCGATCAAGGTTTCGCTGGTGCCACTGCTCCTCACCGTTTTGGCAACCTTCGTTTTGCCACCCCTGTTTGGTCTTTCCACAGCGGATGTCGCAACGGCGGCCAATCTTCAGGCGATGATGGATGGCCATCCGGCCGGGCCGATGGCGTCGGTTGTCGGGCTCCTTCTGGCGGCGCTTTATTTCTTCTCGATGTCGTGGATCGCTGTCGGCTGGCACCGCTTTATCCTTCTTGAAGAATACCCCCGCCCGCTTCCGCAGCTCCCGCTGCGCCAAGTGCTCGGCTATCTTGGCCGATCGTTCGCAATTGGCGTTGTCGTTGTGATCGTGGGTATTCCAGTCGGCCTGATCGGCGGCGCGGCCGCGGGGCCCTTTGCGGCGCAGGGCGGTGTCCTGATAGCGCTCGTCGTCATCGTTCTGATGGCAAGCATCCTGACCTATGTCTGGCTGCGGCTCGGGGTCGTTCTGCCTGCTGCGGCTGTCGGCAAGCCGATGCCGCTCCTTGCGGGTTGGAAGATCAGCGGGCCGATTGGCGGGACAATCTTCACGGTCTCGCTCGTCCTTGTTGCGCTCAACCTCGGAATCAATCTCACTGTCCCGCCGCTCCTTGGCGGTATTCCGATTGTCGGGCAGTTGGTCACCTTGGCCGTGTCGTGGACCACCCTTATGGTTGGCGCGAGTATCTTGACGACCCTTTACGGCCATCTCGTCGAAAAACGCGACCTCGTATAAAGCTCGGCCACAAAGGCGCGGTCGCCGGGGCTGGCGATGGCGCGGGCGGCCTCAGTCATTGGCATCCAAAGCGGGGTGTGATCCGGTTCGCTCGGCGGGCCGAGGCGAAGGACCGGACGTGCTATGTAGATGTGGCAAAGCTTTTCGGCCCATTTGTCGTATTCGGGCATATAACAGAACCGGCGGTACGCGCCGATTTTGCGCACCCCACCGATCTTCCAGCCGGTCTCCTCAAAAACCTCGCGGTGCAGTGCATCAATCGGGTTTTCGCCCGGATCAATGCCGCCGCCTGGCAGCTGGACCTCGTAGTGAGGATCGGCCTGATAGGTCAGGAGAAGGTCGCCACCTTGCGGCAGGATCGCATAGACACCGGGGCGAAACCGGTAGGTCTGGCCCTGTTTGACAGCCTCTCCATAGCGCCGGATCATCTTTTGCCCCTTGGACCTTTGCTTGCCGCCCCTATATGGACGCGGTATGCCAATTCCCGACCCGCAAGGAAAGCCCATGACCCTCGGCAGCCAAATCGCCTGGGACGACACCGTCCTGCCCTTTCAACTTGACCTGACCGACACGCGCGGCCGCGTGGCGCGGCTTGATGGTGTCTTGAACAGCGTCTTGGAGCAGCACGAGTATCCGCCACAGATCGAAGCGCTGGTGGCCGAGATGGTTTTGCTGACGGCGCTCATTGGGCAAACGGTCAAGCTGCGCTGGAAGTTGTCGCTTCAGGTGCGCGGCGATGGGCCTGCGCGGCTGATCGCGACCGACTATTACGCGCCGGGCGACGATGGCGAGCCTGCACGCATCCGGGGCTATGCCAGCTATGATGCCGAGCGGCTTGATCCCGCGGCGCCTGCCTTCAGCCAGATCGGCAAAGGCTATTTCGCGATCCTGATCGACCAAGGCGAGGGCATGACCCCCTATCAGGGCATCACGCCGATTGCCGGTGGTTCGCTGGCGTCCTGCGCGGAGACCTATTTCGCACAGTCCGAACAACTTCCAACCCGCTTTTCGCTCAGCTTCGGCAAGAGCCGCCTTCCCGGCCAGCCCGAGCGCTGGCGCGCAGGTGGGGTCATGCTCCAGCACATGCCCAAGGCCTCGCCTTTCGCCAAAGGTGAGGGCGGCAGCGGCGAAGACGGGCTTCTTTCGGCGGGCGACCTGCTGGACGACGACGCGGGCGAGAACTGGTCGCGCGCCAACATCCTGCTCGATACGGTCGAGGATCTCGAGTTGATCGGCCCTTCGGTCCAGCCGACTGAGCTTCTCGTGCGGCTCTTCCACGAAGAGGGCCCGCGGGTTTTCGATGCGCAGCCGGTGAAGTTTGGCTGCACCTGTTCGGAAGATCGCGTGCGCCAGAGCCTGTCGATCTATTCGGCCAAGGACATCGCCCACATGACCACTGACGAAGGCATTGTGACGGCCGATTGCCAGTTCTGCGGGGCGCACTACGATCTTGATCCGGCAACCCTCGGCTTCGAGGCCAAAGAGGCGGGGAATGGCGAGGCCTGATATCCTTGATCGCCTTTCTGCTGCCCTCCGCAAGGAGGGCGGCCCTTCGTCTGACTTCGATCTCAACCCCGATACCCACCTGCCGCCGGATCGCAAGCTGCGGCCCGGGGCGGTTCTGATCGGGGTTTGTGCCGAGACGACGCAGCTCGTTCTCACCAAGCGTTCGATGCATCTCAAGCACCATCCGGGGCAGGTCGCCTTGCCGGGCGGCAAGGTCGATCCAACCGACGCCGATGCCGCCGCCGCGGCGCTGCGCGAGGCCGAGGAAGAGGTGGCGCTGCCGCGTGGGCAGGTCGAGGTCTTGGGATCGCTCGCCGCGCATGAGACCGTCACATCCTTCATGATCACGCCGGTAATCGGCCTCTTTCACGGCCAGCCGGAATTGCGGCCCGAGCCGGGCGAGGTGGACGAGATTTTCTATGTGCCGCTCGCCCACGTCGCCGACCCCGCCAATTTCCGCATCGAGGGGCGGATGTGGCAGGGCCGCCGCCGCTATTACTTCACCGTTCCCTATGGCCCCTACTACATCTGGGGCGCAACCGCGCGTATCCTTCGCGGGCTTGCGGAGAGGATGAAGGCATGACGCGGATTTCGCCTGATTGGCTGGCCTCGGCCCCCGCCCGCGCGGTGTGCGCGGCGCTGGAGGGCGGCGGGCATCAGGCGTGGTTTGTCGGTGGCTGTGTGCGGAACGCGCTTTTGGGGGCTGAGGCCTCGGACCTCGACATCACCACCGACGCACGTCCCGAACGGGTGGTCGAACTGGTCGAGGCGGCAGGTCTGCGCGCTGTGCCGACCGGGATCGAGCATGGGACGGTGACGGTCGTTGCTGAGGGCAAGGGCTTTGAGGTCACGACCTTCCGGCGTGATGTGGAAACCG
>JBFEXG010000033.1:0-13980 GCA_041546005.1 Paracoccaceae bacterium | reverse complement strand
GGCATCATGCAGCACATCGAAGAGGCCGGCGTGCACTCGGGCGACAGCGCCTGCTGCCTGCCGCCGCACACCCTTTCGGCCGAGATCATCGCCGAGATCCGCAAACAGACCGAGGCGCTCGCGCTCGCGCTGGGCGTTGTCGGCCTGATGAACGTGCAGTTCGCGGTCAAGGATGGCGATGTTTACCTCATCGAGGTCAACCCGCGCGCTTCGCGCACCGTTCCTTTCGTCGCCAAGGCCACTGACAGCGCCATCGCCTCGATCGCCGCGCGCCTCATGGCGGGCGAGCCGATGTCGAATTTCCCGCTGCGCGCACCCTACCCCGAGGCCGCCGATCCGATGACCGTTCTGCCCTTGGGCAATCCGTTCACCCTCGCCGATCCCAAGACCCCGTGGTTCAGCGTGAAAGAGGCCGTGATGCCCTTCGCCCGCTTCCCCGGCGTCGATACGATCCTCGGGCCTGAAATGCGCTCGACCGGTGAAGTCATGGGCTGGGACCGCTCCTTCGCCCGCGCCTTCCTTAAGGCGCAGATGGGCGCAGGCACCGTCCTGCCGACCGAGGGCGCGGTCTTCATCTCGATCCGCGACGCCGACAAGACCGACGATATGCTCGACGCCGCCCGGACGCTCATCGGCCTCGGCTTCAGCATCGTTGCCACCCGCGGCACCGCAGACTGGCTCAACGACAACGGTGTTGCGGCCGAGATCGTGAACAAGGTTTATGAAGGCGGCCTTACGGTCGTCGACCGCCTCAAGGACGGGCACATTGCGCTGGTGTTCAACACCACCGAAGGCGCGCAGGCCGTCGAAGACAGCCGCGATATCCGCGCGGTCGCCCTTTACGACAAGATCCCCTACTTCACCACCGCCGCCGCCAGCCATGCAGCGGCTCAGGCCATGCAGGCGCGGGAAGAGGGCGAACTGGATGTGAGAGCGCTGCAGGGGTAATTAGGTGGGGGCCTCTCGGCCCTTGCCTCCCACCCGCAAGAGCGGTTAGCTCGCCCCCATGGCAAAGCTCTATTTCAACTACTCCACCATGAACGCCGGCAAATCGACGGTGCTTCTTCAGGCCTCTCACAACTATATCGAGCGGGGGATGCAGACCTATCTCCTGACCGCCCAGTTCGACAACCGCGCGGGCGAGGGGCGGATTGCGAGCCGGATCGGGATTGGTGCGGAGGCGGATACTTTCGCCCCCGGCGAAGACCTGTTTGCCAAGATCGAGAAGCGTCTGTCCGAGGCCCCCTGAGCCTGCATCTTCATCGACGAAGCGCAGTTTCTCGAGCCCGAGCAGGTTTGGCAATTGGCGCGGGCGGTGGATGATCTGGGCGTGCCGATCATGGCTTTCGGGCTGCGCGTGGATTTTCAGGGCAAGCTGTTCCCCGGCTCGGCCGCCCTTCTGGCGCTGGCCGACGAGATGCGCGAGGTCCGCACCATCTGCCACTGCGGCAAGAAGGCGACGATGGTGGTCCGCAAGGACGCGGCGGGCAATGTCTTGACCGACGGCGATCAGGTCTCGATCGGCGGCAATGACCGCTATGTCTCGCTCTGCCGCCGCCACTGGCGCGAGGCGGTGGGCGACCGATCCCCTAGTTGACCCGCTGCGGCGGCTCGAGCCCCTTGTCCCAAGCGATGATATTGTCGAGCGCCATCTGGCCCATGGCCTGACGGGTCTCGACCGTGGCGCTGCCGAGGTGCGGCAGGAGGGTGCAATTTTCGAGCGCGCGCAGGCGTTCGGGGACGTAAGGCTCTTTCTCATACACATCGAGCCCCGCGCCGGCGATGGCGCCGGCCTCGAGCGCGTCGATCAGCGCCTCCTCGTCCACCACCTCGCCGCGGCTGATATTCACGAAAATCCCTGTGGGCTTCATCGCGGCGATGGCGGCGCGGTCGATGAGCTTGGTCGTCGGCCCGCCGCCCGGCACGGTGACGACGACGATATCGGCCTCGGCCATCAGGTCGTGCAGCGTCTCGACCTGCCGCGCGGGCAGGTCCGCGTCTTTCTTCGAACGGTTGAAATAGATCACCGGCATGCCAAAGCCATAATGGCCCCGATGCGCAACTGCCTGCCCGATCCGGCCCATTCCGACGATGCCGAGCGTCTTGCCGCTCACCTCTGTCCCCAGCATGGATTTCGGCCCAAAGCCGCCCCATTTGCCCGCCCGCAGCATCCGCTCGCCCTCGCTCGCGCGGCGGCAGGTCGAGAGGATCAGCGTCATGCCGATATCGGCGGTGGCGGCGGTGAGGACATCAGGGGTGTTGGACACGATGACGCCAGCGGCCGCGGCAGCGGCGGCGTCGATGTGGTTATAGCCCACGCCGAAATTGCCGAGCATCCGGCAGCGAAGCCCGCCCGCCTGTGCCTTCTGGAAAGCTCCGGCGGTGAACTGATCTCCAAGGGTCGGCAGGATCGCGTCATAGGCGGAAAGGGCCACGGCGCATTCGTCCTCGCTCATGCCGCTGCCATCCTGACGGATCGTCAGGTCGAAAAGCGCGGCGGCCTGATCGAGCACAGGCTGGGCGATGACGCGGGTGATCAGAAGTTTCTTCAATGCATTCTCCCCCCAAGCGGGACGTCGTGGTCGGGGCCGATCAGGACGATGGCGCCGTTTTCATCCGGAAGCCCGAGGACCAGAACCTCGGACATGAACTTGCCGATCTGGCGCGGCGGGAAGTTGACGACCGCCATGACCTGTTTGCCGACGAGGCTCTCGGGCGTGTAGTGGACCGTCACCTGCGCCGAGGTCTTGCGCTCGCCGATCTCGGGGCCAAAGTCGATCCACATCTTGATCGCGGGCTTGCGGGCCTCGGGGAAAGGCTCGGCGCGCAGGATGCGGCCCACGCGGATATCGACCGCGAGGAAATCGTCAAAGGTGATCGGGTCAGCCACGGGCGAGTTCCTTGGAGCGGTGCGTGGCCGCAGCAATCGCGCGGCTGACCACGGGCGGCAGGCCGGTGGCCGGATCCATCAAGACCTCAAGCGCGGCCTGTGTGGTGCCGTTGGGCGAGGTGACGTTGACGCGCAGCTGCGATGGGCTGTCAGTGGAGCCCTCAGCCAGCGCCCCCGCCCCCGCCACGGTCGCCCGCGCCAACTGAAGGGCTAGATCAGGCGCAAGGCCCTGTTCAATCCCGGCGGTCGTCATCGCTTCGATCAGAAGGAAAACATAGGCCGGACCGGAACCGGAGAGGCCCGTCACGGCGTCCATTTGGCTTTCGTCTTCGAGGCAGACAACCTGCCCGACGGCGGACAACAGCTCCGTCGCCACTGCCAATTCGGCCTCGCCTGCGCGAGCATTGCCAATGATCGCAGTGATCCCTTTGCCTACAGCGGCCGGGGTATTGGGCATGGAGCGGACAATCGGCGTGTTGGCCCCAAGGGCCGCCTCGAAGGCGGCAATCGGTGTGCCGGCGGCAATTGAGACAAACAGAGTTGTGCCATTGCCCAGCGCTTGAAGGGTCGGCAGCGCCTCGCCCATCATCTGCGGCTTGACCGCAACAAGCGCGACAGCCGGATCAGCCGGAACGCCCTCGTTCACATGCACACCAGTCCGCGCGAGCCAATCCGAGGGGTTGGGATCAAGCACCCAAACCGATTTGGGCGACAGCCCACCCTCGAGCCAGCCCGAAAGCAGGGCAGACCCCATCTTGCCACAGCCCAAAAGGACAAGGCCCCTTTCTGCAACGTCTGTCATTGGAAGATCCCCCATACCTCTTTTGCCAGAGGTTAGTGCCCGCCCCGAGGGGGTTCAAGCCGGAGCGGGCGAAATGCGTCAGGCGCGGCCGTAGGCCTCGGAGATGGCAATCTGCATGGCTTCCGCAGGCTCGCGGCCACCCCATGTCACGAGCTGGAAAGCCGGATAGAAGCGCTCGCAGCTCATCACCGCTGCGCCGATCATCGTATCGATCTGCTCGGGGCTGGCGATCTGCTCGCCCGCAAGAATCAGGCCATAGCGATAGACCATCAGCTTCTGCTCGGACCACCAGGTGAAGTTGCCCGCCCAGCAATGATCGTTGGCGCGGTTCAGGGCTTCATAGAGAAGGTGGTCGCGCTCTTCGGGCGGTTCCATTTCGAAAGTGCAAATCAGACGAAGGGTGGAATCATAGGCCGACCAAGCGAGAGTGATCGAATAGGTGCGCCACTGACCCTCGACCGCCATAGCGATCTGGTCATCTGCGATCCTATCGAATTCCCAGGCGTGGTGTTCGGCGATGTGTTCCACCAGATCAATCGGATGAATATCGCCTTCGTCTACGAAGTGCTCGGTCAATGCCATGTGCTCGGCCTCATTTGTTGTAGCGCCGGGGTAATGGCAGCGCCCCAAGCGCTAGGTGCCTGCTCAAGGGACGGTGGGCTTTTTGTTCCGTCCCTACGACATATGGTGGGGGGGCGGGGCGAATCTGTAAAGCAATTTCTTGGGGATAAGTCGAAAGAGACTCAGAATTATTTCGACTTGTCCTACCGAAGCTACAAATCGGCGGACGTTGCCCGCGCCCCGAGGATTCTTGTGCGACGCGGCGTTCAGATGTCTAATCTCGATCAGTTCACGGAAGGGGATTCCCCCCGCGCCTTGGAGGCAGATCGTGTCAGAAGAGAAAATCAAAGGACCGGCGTCCTACTTTCCCTCGATCGAAAAGAAATACGGCCAGCCGATCAGCCATTGGCTCCGGATTGTCGAGGGGCAAATGCCCGCGCGACACATGGAGATCGTCGCGCACCTGAAATCCGAACATGGGCTGGGCCACGGCCATGCCAACGCGATTGTGGCCCATGTCTTGGCGGGAAGACGCTAGGTCTGTCGGGCGCTATTTCTTCTTGGCCTCGAGCGCTTCGATCCGTGCCAGAAGTGCGGCATTCTCTTCGCGGGCCTTCTGGGCCATGGCGCGGACGGCGTCGAATTCTTCCCGCGTCACGAAATCGCGCTCGGCCAGCCAGCGGTCGAGCAAGGACTTCATGGCGTTCTGCGCCTCGTCGCGCGCACCCTGCGCCACGCCCATGGCGTTGGTCATCAGCTGGCTCAGGTCGTCCATGATCTTGTTGCGGGTCTGCATCGCGGCCTCCGGGGTTCGTCATACCCTATATGGAGGCGCGAAGGCGCCAAGGCAACAGGCCGGGAGTTGACACCGGCCCGCCCCCCGCGCAGGACTAGCCCATGCGTGCCTCGATCCCCTTTCCCGACATCTCGCCCGAGATCTTTTCTTTCTCGGTCGGCGGCTTTGAATTTGCCCTGCGCTGGTATGCGCTGGCTTATATCGTCGGCATCGTTGCTGGCTGGCAGATCATCGCCTGGCTGATACGGCGACCCAAGCTATGGCCCGAGAGCACGCCGCCGATGACGCCGATGCTTCTGGAAAACTTCATGACCTGGATCATCATCGCGGTGATCCTTGGCGGGCGGCTTGGCTATGTCTTCTTCTATGCCTTCGACGCCTTCGCCGCCGACCCGCTTTCAATCTTGAGAGTCTGGGAGGGGGGCATGTCCTTCCATGGGGGCTTTGCCGGGGTGATCGTGGCGACAATCCTCTATGCACGGCTCAACAAGCTGCCGCTCGGCTCCGTTTCGGATTCGCTGGCCATCGTCGCGCCGCTCGGCCTTTTCCTTGGCCGCGTCGCCAATTTCATCAACGGCGAACTTTGGGGCCGCGTGACGGATGTGCCTTGGGCGGTCGTCTTCCCCGGGGAGGCGGCGCAGAACTGCCTCATCATGGTGGCCGAATGTGCCCGCCACCCCAGCCAGCTTTACGAGGCGGGGCTCGAGGGGCTTGTTCTTGGAACGCTGATCGCCTGGCTCGCGCTAAAGCGTGGCGCGTTGCGCAAACGCTGGATCCTGACGGGGATGTTCTTCCTTGGTTACGGCCTCTCGCGCTATGTGGTCGAGTTCTTCCGCCAGCCTGACGCCCAGTTCGTTAGCCCCGGCAATCCGCTGGGCTATGCCTATGAATGGGGCGAGTTTGGCCTGACCATGGGCCAAGCCCTCTCGCTGCCGATGATCGTGATCGGCCTCGCTCTGGTCTTGTGGCCAAGGCGCAAGGCATGACCGCCATCGAAGACATGCTTCGCGCCCGGATCGCGGCGACCGGACCCATAACCATTGCCGACTATATGGCCGATTGCCTGATGCACCCCGAGCACGGCTATTACGCCACGCGCGATCCCTTTGGCGCGGCAGGCGATTTCATCACCGCGCCCGAGATCAGCCAGATGTTTGGCGAGTTGGTCGGCTTGTCTTTGGCGCAGTCGTGGCTCGATCAAGGGGCGCCCGCGCCGTTTATTCTGGCCGAGTTTGGCCCCGGCCGCGGCACGCTCATGTCGGATGTCCTGCGAGCGACCAAGGGGGTTCCGGGCTTTGGCGAAGCGGCGCAGGTGCATTTCGTCGAGACATCGCCCGAGCTGCGCCGTGCGCAGGCGCTGCGGGTTCCGGGCGCGACATGGCACGACACGATCGCCGATCTGCCCGAGGGGCCCCTTTGGCTCGTCGCCAACGAATTCTTTGATGCCCTGCCGATCCGCCAGTTCGTCCGCCAAGGCCTCGGTTGGCGCGAGAGGATTGTCGGGCTGCGCAATGGCGAGTTGCAGCCAGGCTTTGGCGACCAGACCACCTTTGGCTTTCTAGCCCACCGCCTGCAGGACACCCGCGATGGCGATCTCGTCGAGCTTTGCCCTGCTCTGCCCGCCATCGCGCAAGATATCGGCCGCCGCATCGGCGCACATGGCGGCGCGGCGCTGATCGTCGACTATGGCGACTGGCGCTCGCTGGGCGACACGTTTCAGGCGATCCGCGCCCATGCCGCGAGCGATCCCTTCCTCGATCCCGGCGAGGCCGATCTGACCGCCCATGTGGATTTCGAGGCTCTGGCGCTGGCCGCCGCTCCGGCAAAATTTAGCAGGTTGACCACCCAAGGCGTCTTTCTCGAACGGCTAGGGATCACCGCTCGGGCCCAGCAACTGGCCTCAAAACTGGCTGGGGCTGACCTTGAGCGCGTCGTTCTCGCGCATCGCCGCTTGACCCATCCCGATGAAATGGGTGACCTCTTCAAGGTACTGGCGCTCTATCCCGAAGGGCGCCTGCCGCCACCCGGATGTGACCCATGACACTCGATATCATCACTTCCGACAGCCTCGCGCCCCTGCGCCACGGATTCTTCGGGCGTCAGGGCGGCGCATCGTCGGGCATCTTTGCGGGCCTTAACTGCGGCTATGGCAGTTCAGACCAACACGAGGCCGTGGCCATCAATCGCGGCCGCGTTGCCGCAGCACTCAATCTCGAGGCGGACCAGCTTCTCGGCGTCCATCAAATCCATTCGGCAGATGTCGTCGTGGTGACCGACCCCGAAACGCCGCGCCCCTCGGCAGATGCGATGGTGACAAACCTCCCCGGCGTGGCGCTCACGGTTCTGACCGCCGATTGCCAGCCGGTCCTTTTTGCCGATCCCGAAGCGGGGGTCATCGGCGCGGCCCACGCAGGCTGGAAAGGCGCACTGGCAGGCGTTCTTGGGCATACTGTCGATGCGATGGAGGCTCTGGGCGCCAAGCGGGAACGGATCAACGCCGTGATCGGCCCGACCATCAGCCAGCGTGCCTATGAGGTCGGCCCAGAGTTCTTTGAGGCCTTTGTGGCAGAAGACCCAACCTTTGCCCGCTTTTTTGCAGGCGGCGAAGGCGACCGGATGATGTTTGATCTGCCCGCGCTTGGGCTGCACCTCCTGCGCGAGGCAGGAATCGCCAGTGCGGAATGGACGCGACACTGCACCTATTCCAATCCCGAACGGTTCTTTAGCTATCGCCGAACCACCAAAGCCAAAGAGGCCGATTATGGCCGCCTGATCTCGGCCATCCGCCTCTGATTGTGGCGCAACTGGGGCGGTTGGCCGTCTTGGCCGATCCTTTTCGACGCGCCCTCCAGTCGATTCTCGCAAGAAAACCCCGCATTTCCTGCATTGTTGCCCGATCCGGCACCAATCTTTCGCGATTTGGCGGATTGGTGAAATTTCACGGAAATTCCTTTTTTGCCGCCAGAAAGCGCCGCGAACCAACGCGAGATTGAGATCACTGAGGCAAACACAAATCGACAGGACACGACCATGAAGACGGAAAAGCGCTGGATCAAATCTCTCGCTGCGGAAGCCGCAAAATGCGAGCAGCACCAGATGCCCTGGGCCCGTGGCGCCCGCCGTCAGGCCATGATCGCCCGTCGCAAAGCCGCGCAGGCCACCTCCCAACCCGACGCGACCTCGTCTGCCTCGGCCTGAGATTCACTTCCCCAACCGCCCCTTGGCGGCACCTTCACCGCCCGGCCGCGCCGGGCGGTTTTTATTTGGCGACGCGAATCGGAATATGGCAATTCCGTTCACCTCTGCCGGACAATCGCGAGCCAAGGTTGCGATTAGTTCCACCCATAGCTCCGATCGCTCGGCTTTTTTGACAAATTGCCACCAATTGGCAATTTTGGGCGCAACCGTTCAATAAGCCGGACGTTGTCGGTGGGGGCCGACCGAAGGCGAGCACAAAAGGTGCCCGCATGACCAATACCCCCGAGTCCAGCACAGGGCTGGACCTTCCCCTTTCCTCTCTGGCCCGTCAGGACCAGAACGCTCGCCCCGACGGACGGCCTCAGCGCAGTCAGCCTCTCATGCGCAGATATGAGGCCGTTCATCTGGCGGCAAACGGCGATATTGTGGAGCACTCCCATATCGCCCCCGCTCTTCCCCAGTTCGAGGAGGCTTTTTCGGCCTTTGCGCGCGGAACCATCTTTCAGACCCAGCTTGGCCCCGTCGCGGTCGAAGACCTGCTCCCGGGTGATATGGTACTTTCTGCAGATGGTGCGTTCCAAAAGCTCACCTGGAAGGGCTCGATGATGCTCGTTCCGAGTGCCGAGGGCCAATCTCCGAATATGCGCCATCTCACCCGCATGGCATCCGAGGCGATGGGCCTTGGTCGGCCCGCCAACGATACGGTCTTTGGCCCGTCCGCACGGATCATCCACCGCGCGCCCGGCATCAAGACCCTGACGGGCCAATCCATTGCGCTGGTCCCGCTCCGAGATTTTACCGACGGCGTCAACATCGTCGAACTGACCCCGATGACGTCGGTTCAGGTCTTTCACCTTGCTTTTGAAGAGCATCATCGGCTGATCACAGGCGGGATCGAGGTCGAGAGCTATCACCCCGGCCTCGCGCACCGCTTCCCGCTGCGGGGCGATCTGTTGCGTCTGTTCATGACGCTTTTCCCACAGATGCTAGATTTCACCGAATTCGGTGCGCCGATGGCCCCACGCCTAAGGCTGCAAGACCTCGATCTATTCTACGCCGCCTGATTGGCGCCTTTCTAGGCGTCGCGGCGGAGCCGTTCTTCCAGCACGTCGAAAGGAACGCCGGGCTCGTCTTTCGCATCGCGGATGACGAGGCTGGTTTTGACGCTCGCCACATTGGGTGCGGCAGTGAGTTGTTCGGTGAGGAAGGTCTGGAATGTCCGCAGATCAGGCGAGACACATTTGAGGATGAAGTCCACCTCGCCATTGAGCATGTGACACTCGCGCACCAAGGGCCACCCTTTGCACTTGGCTTCAAAAGCCGAAAGATCGACCTCGGCCTGACTCACAAGGCCGACCATGGCGAAAACCTGAACTTCAAAACCCAACTCGCGGGGATCAACAACCGCATGATACCCGCGGATATAGCCCTGCTCCTCGAGCGTTCGGACACGACGCAGACAGGGCGGCGCGGAAATCCCGACCCGCTTGGCCAGCTCGACGTTGGTCATTCGCCCATCGGCCTGAAGCTCCGCGAGGATCATACGGTCGATTTCGTCGAGTTTGGTGCCGGGCATGATCTCTCCTTGGGAAATTTCACGAACACTACGTCAAACCTTCGGAATACGCAATTATCTTTCGCTGCTGCGCAATATCGTTACGCCGACCAATACATTGCATATCCGTTATGTATTTGTCGCCAACAGCCTTTAAACCGCGGCGCAGCGCGGCTATATCGGGTTCTGACTCGAGAGGAAAGCTGCCATGACCCAAACCCGCCACACCAAGGTTCTCATCATCGGATCCGGCCCCGCCGGTTATACGGCGGGGGTCTATGCCAGCCGCGCGATGTTGCAGCCGATCCTTGTGCAAGGGATGGAGCCGGGCGGTCAGCTGACCACCACGACCGAGGTCGAAAACTGGCCGGGCAAGACCGAGATTCAGGGCCCCGAGCTGATGGTCAATATGGAAGAGCACGCCCGCGCCATGGGCTGCGAGATCATCATGGACATCATCACAGATCTCGATCTCTCCAAGCGCCCCTTCACCGCCAAGGGCGATAGCGGCACGATCTATACTGCCGACGCGGTGATCCTTGCCACAGGCGCGCGGGCCAAGTGGCTCGGTCTCGAGTCGGAAGAGAAATACAAGGGCTTCGGCGTTTCGGCCTGTGCCACCTGCGATGGTTTCTTCTATCGCGGGCAGGAAATCGTCGTGGTCGGCGGCGGCAACACGGCCGTGGAAGAGGCCCTGTTCCTGACGAACTTTGCCTCCAAGGTCACTGTGATCCACCGCCGCGACGAATTCCGGGCCGAGCAGATCCTGATCGACCGGCTGATGAAGAATCCCAAGATCGAAGTGCTCTGGCACCACACGCTGGAAGAGGTCGTCGGCGAAGACAGCCCGATGGGTGTGACGGGCATCAAGGTCAAGCATACCCAAACCGGCGAGATCTCTGAGATTTCTGCCAAGGGCGTGTTTATCGCCATCGGCCACGCGCCAGCTTCGGAATTGGTGAAAGACCAGCTCGAGTTGCACCACGGCGGCTATGTGAAGGTTCACCCCGGCTCGACCCGCACCTCGATCGAAGGTGTTTTCGCGGCCGGCGACCTGACCGACCACATCTATCGGCAAGCCGTCACCAGCGCTGGAATGGGCTGCATGGCAGCGCTCGACGCCGAGCGCTGGCTTGCCCACCACAAGTGACGGCCTTCGCCGGGATCATCTGGCGGGCGGCCTTTGAGGGTCAATCGCCATTGCTCCCGGCAATCGCTCCTGAGGGGCGATTTCATCACAGCGGGCAGACGGCACTTTATGCTTCTCTGACGCCCGAGGGCTGTCGGGTCGCGATCAAACGCTACATCTCTGCCGATGATCCGCCCCGCCTGATCCATCCGCTTCGCCTCGGGGCCGAACGGGTGATCGACATGAGCGGCGAACCCGAGCTCAGCATCGTCTGGCAAGATTTGCGTGGCTTTGGCCCTTCGCCCACATGGGAGGTTTCCGACCGGCTTCGCGCAGACGGCTGGCAAGCGATGCTATATTCGTCGCGGTCCCGGCCCGATTTGACCCACATCGTGATCTTCGACCCCGAGGCCATGCAGATCGAGCCAACTGGCACCGTTCATCCATTCTGATCAGAATTCGAGCAGGTGCGCTGAAAAATAGGCAGCCGGCTCATCCATCCGATTCTCTCAAGCGTACAATGTCTTGGATCTATTGAATGCGGCGAGGCTGCTCTGTAGATAGCCAGAGATCTTGTGAAGGCCGGAAGGAAGATTTCCAAATTGCTCGACCTCGCGATTGCCAATCTGAGCTCGCCGTTGATCCTGTGTTTCGTGCTTGGTGCCTTTGCCGCGCTCGTCAGGTCTGATCTCTATGTCCCTGAGGCCGCCGCGAAAGCGTTGTCGATCTATCTGCTCTTTGCGATCGGTTTCAAAGGCGGGGTGAGCGTCTCCGACCACGGACTTGACGCAACCCTCCTAAGCGCCCTTCTCGTCGGCGTCGCCTTGTCGGCAGCGCTTCCGTTTCTCGCTTTCGGCCTTTTGCGCGTGATGTCCCGGCTCGACCGGGTCAACGCAGCGGCCGTCGCCGGCCACTATGGCTCGATTTCGATTGTGACCTTCGTCGCAGCGACCTCTGTTTTGCAGGACAACGGCCTGTCGTCCGAAGGCTTCATGGTCGCCGTTGCCGCCGCGATGGAAGCCCCGGCGATCCTTTCGGCGCTTTGGTTGATCAGCCGCGATGGCAGCGCGCGCATGGATTCAAAGCTCTGGCGCGAAATTCTGCTGAACGGCTCGATCGTGCTTCTGCTCGGCTCCTTCCTGATCGGCGCCCTGACCGGCAAGGACGGGCTTGCCGAAATCGAGAGCTTTATCGTCTCGCCCTTCAAGGGCGTTTTGTGTCTGTTCCTTCTCGACATGGGATTGATCGCCGGTCGCGGCATTCGCGACAATCGCGCGATGATCGGGCCGGGCCTTCTGGCCTTCGGTGTTCTCATGCCAATTCTGGGCGGCTTTGCCGGAGCGCTTGCGGGTGCCATTCTGGGACTGTCGACCGGCGGCACGATGCTTTTCGCGGTGCTCGGTGCTTCGGCCTCCTATATCGCCGTGCCTGCCGCCATGCGTGTGGCTGTGCCCGACGCCGATCCTGGCATCTACCTGACCCTTTCACTTGGCATCACTTTTCCGTTCAACCTGACGATCGGAATTCCGCTCTACCTCGCTGTCGCCCGCATGATCACCGGAGCCTGACCCATGCACAAAACCCATGATGCAAAGCGCGTCGCCATCATCATCGAGACCCCGATGCAATCGCGCCTGACCGACGCCTTGGAATCGGCAGGGGTGAGCGGGTATTCGATTCTGCCGGTTCTGGGTGGATCGGGCAAATCGGGCCGGTGGAGCCGAGAGGGTCAGGTTGGCCGGGCGGGTGGCATGGTGCAGGTCGTTTGCATCATCCGGCCCGAAAGGCTGGAACCGCTCCTTGAGGCCGCCTATCGCGTCGTGGATCGCCATATTGGCGTGATCTCGGTCAGCGATTGTCAGGTTCTGCGGGCCGAGCGCTTCTAGTCCGGCGCGACGCCATCCACTCTAGCGAACGACCATCCTGTCGTTTTTTCTAGCCACGCGCGGGCTTGTATGGCATATGTTCATCGCTGAACACATTTGAGCCCGCCCATGATTTCGCCCGAGACCCAAGCCGCGCTGCCGGAGGAAGATCAGCTCTTCCGCCTTTTGCGCCAGCTTGATCTGGCGCCGGACGCGTCGCAGCGCGCAACGGCGCAGGCCATCGGTGTCAGCCTTGGAACCCTGAACAATCACCTCCGCGCCGCGACTGCGGCAGGCTTCATCACGATCTCCGAACGCTCTGGCCCCGACCGCCGCCAGCGTTTCGCCTATGCCCTCACCTCGCGCGGTGCCGCCACCAAGGCGCGCCTTACCGACCGCTTCCTCGAGCGCAAGCTCGCCGAATATGATGCCCTGCACGCCGAATTGACCGGCACCGAAAGCGGGCTTCTCTCATTGAAGAAAAGGACCCCCCTGATGCTTCCCAACCTTGCTCCGATCCCCGAGCTTTATGTCTCCTACGATTCCGCCCAGAAGCTGAAAGTCTCGGCCGGCGATCTTGTCAGCCATGACCTCACCCAGCGACAGGTCTGCGACCTCGAGCTTTTGATGAACGGTGGCTTCTACCCGCTCAAGGGCTTTCTCTCGGAAGAGGATTACACCTCGGTCGTCGATGATATGCGCCTCGCTGACGGGACGCTCTGGCCGATGCCCATCACCCTCGATGTCTCGGAGAAATTTGCCGATAGCGTCGAGCTCGGTCAGGATATCGCGCTCCGCGATGCGGAGGGTGTGATCCTTGCGACGATGACCGTCACCGACAAATGGGTGCCGAACAAGGCGCATGAGGCCGAGAAGGTTTTTGGCGCCGACGATATCGCCCATCCGGCGGTGAACTACCTGCATCACAAGGCTGGCGCGGTCTATCTTGGCGGCCCTGTCACCGGCATCCAGCAGCCGGTCCACTACGATTTCCGCGCCCGCCGCGATACGCCGAACGAGCTGCGCGCCTATTTCCGCAAAGTCGGCTGGCGCAAGATCGTGGCCTTCCAGACCCGCAACCCGTTGCACCGGGCGCACCAAGAGCTGACCTTCCGCGCCGCCCGCGAGGCGCAGGCGAACCTTCTGATCCACCCCGTGGTGGGCATGACCAAGCCGGGCGATGT
>JBFEXG010000131.1:0-6902 GCA_041546005.1 Paracoccaceae bacterium | reverse complement strand
TCTTCGATCCGGTCCAGATCGCCTCGCAGGTCGGCCAGCTTGGTCATCTGGATCGGATGTTCGTATTTCCAAAGGGCGGCATTCTCGATCGCTTCCAGAAGTGCCAGACGGAATTCGGCAACCTCTTTCGCGCCGGCCTTGGGCAAGGCCCTGACACGAGCCAGAGCCTCTTCCTTTGCCGCCATCCAGTTGTTGAGGAGAACCGGATGCCGGACAAGGAACGGCGCCATGCCAAGGCCGGTCGAATTGCCGACCCCAAGGCTGCGGCGCATGGTCTTTTCAAGGCGGGCCGCTTTCGCGCCGCCCTTCACCGCTGCCAGATGTTCGACAAGATCGACGGTGAATTCGCGTGTGAGCCAAACCGAGAGCATCTCGGCCTGAAACGGCGCGGCCATTTCGGGTCTATCGCCAATCTTCGCACGGTCAGCAGCGCCGAACTTGCCCGAGCCATAGACGGCGGTTGTTCGCATCAGATAGCCGACGGCGTCGACCTCGTCGGGATCGGGCTGTTGCCCCTCGGCCAGACGTTCGACGACATGGCTGAAGAGCCTCACCGAACGATTGGCGCGGCTGAGCGACAGCTCGGCGGGTCCGATCCGGCCCGCCTCTTGCAGGGGCACGTTCGCCTCCAGCCGGTCGAGGTCGGCGCGGGTCGGCTCGCCATCGAAAAGGGCAAAGGTCGCATCCCAAGCGGTCGCGATCACACGATCCGACCGCATCTCGGGCGGCAGGTCGTGGGCAAAGGCCACAAGACAATAGCTCCGCTCGGGCCCCTTGGCGCGATAGACGGCGCGGCCCACGCCCTTTTCGTCGATCTCCCAAACCGGGCGATCAAAGCGCCAGCCTTCGTCGCGCATCCGCCGCAACATGACGCGCAGAAACGACAAGCGCGTGGGATGGGCCGAGCCCATCCGCGCCATACGCATCACCTCGGACGGCGGGCGGCGGAAATGGGCGGCGGTGCTCATGCGGCACCTTCCGGGCCGAAGCTTTGGGCAAAGAACCGCATCCAGTTGCCTCCCATAATCCCCGCAACGTCCGCCTCGCTTAGGCCACGCTTTGCCAGCCCTGCCGCGATAGTGCCGAAATCGCGGTTGTCGCCGAACCAGTCGGGCATCGGCGGAAAGCCCGGCGCATCGGCGCTGCCTTCGCCATAGTCGATAGCCTTGGTCCAGCGGCCAACCCGCATCCATTCGACGATACTGTCGGGTTGATCCTGACACAGATCGCTGCCGATCCCGACATTCGCGGGGCCCATCACGTCAATTGCGCGGGCGGCCAAGTCGCAGAAATCTTCAAGGCTGCACTGGCTGCCGCCTTTCAGGTGATGGGGATAAAGCGACAGGCCCAGCATCCCGCCACTTTCGGCAAGCGCCTTGAGGACGGTGTCCGACTTATTGCGCCGAGCGGGATGCCAACTGGCGGGATTGGCGTGTGTGATGGCGATGGGGCGCGTCGAGTGTTCGATCGCCTCCAGCGTCGAGCGTTCACCCGAGTGGCTCATGTCGACAACCATTCCAACCCGGTTCATCTCGCGCACGACCTCGCGGCCCATGCGCGTGAGCCCGCCGTCCTCGGCCTCGTAGCAGCCCGTCGCAAGGAGCGACTGGTTGTTGTAGGTCAGCTGCATGAAGCGCATCCCGAGCCGGTGGAGGACTTCGACAAGCCCGATGTCATCCTCGATGCAGGACGGATTCTGTGAGCCGAAGAAGATCGCGGTGCGGCCCGTCTGGCGAGCGATCTCGATGTCAGCGGCGGTGAAGCCTTGAAAGATCAGGTCCGGAAAGCGCTCGAACCAGCGGTTCCAGCGTTCGATGTTGAGGACAGTTTCGCGAAAGCTCTCGTGGTAGGTAATCGTCACATGGATCGCATCGACCCCGCCCGCGCGCATCTGGCGGAAGATCTTTTCCGACCAGTTGGCATATTGCAGACCGTCGATCAGCGGGTTCATTCCGGCGCTCCTGCGGCGACATAGGCCGTTTTGACGGTCGTGTAGAACTCGGCCGCGTAGCGCCCCTGCTCGCGCGGACCATAGGACGAGGCCCCGCGCCCGCCGAAAGGCACATGATAGTCGGTGCCGGCGGTGGGCAGATTCACCATCACCGTCCCGGCCCGCATATTGGCGCGGAAATGCGAAGCGCGGGCGAGCGAGCGGGTCATGATCCCGGCGGTGAGGCCAAATTCGCTGTCATTGGCGATGGCGAGCGCCTCGTCGTAGCTGTCGGCCTTTATCACACAGGTGATCGGGGCGAACATTTCCTCGCGGTTGATCCGCATCTCGTTACGGGTGCCGGCAAAGACGGCGGGGGCCATGTAGTAGCCTTCGGTCTTGCGCTCGAGCCGCTCGCCGCCGCAGAGAAGCTCGGCCCCTTCGGCTTGACCCACCTTGATATAGTCGAGGTTCTGCGCCAGCTGGCCCGCGCTGACCACGGGCCCGATTTGGGTGCCCTCTTCGAGCGCATGGCCGACGACAAAGGCCTTGGCGGCTTTGGTCAGCTTGTCCACGAAGGCATCATGGACCTTCGCATGAACGATCAGCCGCGAGGCGGCGGTGCATTTCTGCCCCGTTCCCCCGAAGGCCGCGCCGGCCGCATGGGCGACCGCGAGATCGAGGTCGGCGTCGTCCATCACGAGGAAGGGGTTTTTCGAACCCATTTCCATCTGAAGCTTCGGCATATGCGAAATGGCCGAGGCGGCAATCTGCCGGCCAACGGGGACCGAGCCGGTAAAGCTGATCGCATTGACGATGGGGCTTTCGACAAGCCGCTGCCCTACCGCCGCGCCGGGTCCGGGGACGAGATTGAACAGGCCCTTGGGGATATCCTGACGCGCGATGATTTCAGTCAGGGCCACGGCCGAGGCTGGCGTAATATTGGCCGGCTTCCAGACCACCGCATTGCCGTAGGCAAGCGCTGGCGCGATCTTCCACGCGGGCGTGGCGACAGGGAAGTTCCAAGGGCTGACAATGGCGACAACACCCACCGGCTCGCGCCGCACGTCAATCTCGATGCCGGGGCGAACGCTTTCGGCCAGATCGCCATGCAGCCGCAGCGCCTCGGCAGCGTAGTAGGTAAAAAACTGCCCCGCGCGATAGACCTCGCCCTTGCCTTCGGCCAGAGGCTTGCCCTCTTCGCGAGCCAACATCCGCCCGATTTCTTCGGCCCGCGCCATAAGTTCGGTGCCAATCGCCATCAGAACGTCGTGCCGTTTCTGAACCCCTGCCCGCGCCCAAACCGGCTGAGCCGCACGGGCCGCAGCGAGGGCATCGTCGAGATCGGCCGCGCTCGCCTGACCATACTCGCCAATCAGGTCGGCAAGATCGGATGGGTTGCGATTTTCGACGGTGGCGGCGCCTTGGCGCCATTCTCCGGCAACATAGATGGAATTGGTCTGCGGCATGGGGGTCCTCCTCACTCCGTCCTAGACCCTCGGCCCGTTTTCAGGCAATCTTGAACTGTTGAAGTCTACTCAAGGAACGCTGAAATGCGCCTCGAACTCCTGAAGACGTTCAGGATCGTCGCTGAACAAGGCAGCCTTGCGGGAGCCGCCGATATTCTCGGGCGCACGCCATCCGCCATCTCGATGTCTCTGTCGCAGCTCGAGGCAGAACTTGGCGCCCCGCTTTTCGAAACAGATCGCAAGAACCGCCTGACGCCGCTTGGCGAACGGGTGCTGGAAGAAAGCGTGCGCGCGACCGATGCCTATGATCGCAGCGTTGATGCTATCGAGCGGCACGCCACCTCGCTCGCGGGCACCGTCCGCATTGCCGCCGTGCCATCGGCCACGATGAGCATCCTGCCCAAAGCCATCGACACCTTCCGCCGCGACCGGCCCGAAGTAAGGCTCGAAATCAGCGATGAAGGCAGTCAGGCAGTTCGGCATCGTGTCATGCTGGGCGAGGCTGACGTCGGCATCTTTTCGGCCCGCCCCGGCGAACAGACCGGCGGCATCCCGGTTCAGCGTGATCAGCTCGGCATCGTCTGTGCGACAGGCGGTGCAATCGACGCCTCGAGTGGCGTGCCGAGTTGGGGGCTCCTGCGGCTTGAACCTTTCATCGCCAATCCGCTTGGCCGATTGGTCGAGCACACCGAGGTTGCCGTTCAAATGGCCCGAAGCCAGATCGAGGCCCGCAATACGAGCGCCCTTCTGTCATTTGTCCGCGCGGGCCTTGGGGCGACGATCCTGCCGAAAAGCGCCGTTCCGGCCGACACGGCAGAGCTGCGCTTCATCGCCCCGAACGACCCGATCAGCCGCCGCGAGTTGCATATCATTCGCCGGGAAGACGCCCGCCTCAGCCCCGCCGCCATCGCTTTCTGGGAGGTGCTGGCGCGTTCTGACACCTAGATGTCGCGGCTAGGGGCTTTTTCCGCTCCGCCCTGAGATTTGCTTGGGGCATCAGCGGAGCCACCATGACACACCTCGACGACCATCCCTCTCGCGGCGGCGGCCGTGCGGCGCGGCGGGCCAAGCGCTCGGCGCCGGATTTCTCGATGCTGCCCGCGCTCGAGCGCAACCTGCCCCTGTGCGAACCGATGGACGAAGGCCAGATCGCCCGCATTGACGCGGCGTCGATGGCGATCCTCGAGGATGTGGGCGTGGTTTTCCGCGACGAGATCGCGCTGGCCGATTGGCGCCGCGCGGGGGCGGATGTGCGCGGAGATCGGGTCTATCTTGATCGGGGTCTCGTGCGCGAACTGATCTCCACGATCCCGTCCGGTTTCACCTACCGCGCCCGCAACCCCGAGCGCAGCCTGCCCTTCGGCGGCAAGCATTCGATCTTTGTGCCGATGACCGGCGCACCATTCCTGCGCGATCTCGAGGATGTGCGCCGCTGGCCGACGATTGCCGACCTGAATATGTTTCACCAGCTCGCGCATATGTCGCCCGCGCTGCATTCGAGCGCCCACCATATCGTCGAGCCGATGGATATCTGCGTGAGCCACCGGCATCTGCACATCACCTATTCGTCGATGAAATATTCCGACAAGACCTTCATGGGCATGACCACCTCGGGCCGCAACGCTGAGGATGTCATGGAGATGTGCGAGATCCTCTTTGGCCGCGACGTGATGGAGGCAACGCCGGTCGTCACCGGAAACTGCAACGGCAATTCCCCGCTGGTTTGGGACGAGACCATGCTTTCGGCCATGCGCGCCTTCTGCCGCCGCAACCAACCTGTCCTGTGTTCGCCCTTCGTCCTTGGCGGCGCTAATACGCCCGCCTCGGTTGCGCCCGCTGTGGCGCAGCTCAATGCCGAGGCGCTTTCGGCGCTGGCCTATACACAGGTTGTCCGCAAAGGATGCCCAGCGATTTATGGGCATTACCTCTCGACCGTGTCGATGAAATCCGGCGCGCCCATGGCCGGAACCCCCGAGATCAGCCTGATGAATTTCATGATCGGCCAGATGGCGCGGTTCTATGGCGTGCCGTGGCGCAGCTCGAACACGCTCGGCGGCGCCAAAACCTTCGACGCGCAGGCGGGCTATGAGAGTGCGATGACGATGAACGCCGTCCTGCACGCGGGCTGCAATTACATCTGGCATTCGGCAGGCTGGAACGAGGCGGGGATGCATTGCTCGGTCGCCAAGTTTGTCGTCGATGCCGAGGTCTGCGCCATGGGCTATCGTATGGCCGAGGGTGTCCGCTGGGACGATTTTGACGAGGCGATGCAGGCGGTTCGGGATATTGGGCCGGGCGGGCATTACCTTGGCCATCCGCATACGCTCGAAAATTTCGAGCGGGCGTTTTTCATGCCCAAGCTCTTCGACAACAACTCGATCGAGCAATGGCAGGCCGAAGGCGCGCAGGAGATCACCGCGCGGGCGCTGGCCCATGCCAAGAAGCTCTTGCGCGAGTATGATGAGCCGAAGCTTGACCGCGCCACCGACGAGGCGCTGCGCGACTACATGGCCCGCCGGATGCGCGAGATCCCCGCCGAGGACGCGCTCAATACCGAGTACTGAGCGCTAGATATCCTTCATCAGCCGCAGCGCATCATAGATCGCCGCGTGGATATTACGCGACGAGACCGCATCGCCGATGCGGAACAGGCGGAAGCTGCCATCGGGGTTCGTCACGATGGTTTGCGGCTTGCCCGCCAGAAGCTCGGCCTGCGTGATCTCGCCGCGGTTCACCGAAGCCTCGCGCAGCTCGAAATAGAGCTCGTCCAACGGTCGAGTGCCGTAGTTCACGACGATCTGGTCATAGCTCTTCTCGCCAGTATGGCTGCTGTAGTCTGTCCCGATCCGCGCGCTGAGCCTGTTGCCGTCGCGTGAAATCCCCAGAAGGCGGCGGGCGACGGTGAAGGTCACCTCCTTGTCCTGCAGCGCGCGCATGTAAGGAACGAGGTTCATCCCCATGATATCAGGGGCAAAAGTCCGGTCAGGCGTCATCACCTCGACCTTCGATCCGGCCTTGGCTGCCAGCTCCGCCGCCATCAGACCCGGATGATCGCCCGCCTCGTCGTAGATCAAGATGTTCGCCGCGGGTTTCACATCGCCTGAGATCAGGTCCCAGGCGGAGACAGCGAGCGGCTGCTCGGCGTCGATCTCGTGCAGGCGCGTAGACGGCATGCCGCCCGTGGCGATCACCACAATGTCCGGTTTTTCTGTCATCACATCAGAGGCTTCTGCGAAGGTGTTAAAGCGGAAGGTCACCCCTTGCGCCTCGCACTGCGACACGCGCCACTCCACCAGCCCGAGCATTTCGCGCCGCCGCTGGTTCTGCGCCAGAAGCTGCACCTGCCCGCCAGCGATCGGAGCCGCCTCAAAGACCACGACCTCGTGCCCCCGCGCCGAGGCCACCCGCGCCGCTTCAAGCCCTCCGGGGCCCGCGCCGACGACCACGACCTTCTTCTTCGCCGCCCCGCCCGCGATTTCATGCGGCATCTCGGCCTCGCGGCC
>JBFEXG010000287.1:0-3130 GCA_041546005.1 Paracoccaceae bacterium | reverse complement strand
GCCACTTTCGCCGAGTGGCGGCTGCTTTGTTCTGCTTAGGTTCAGGCATCTTGCGGGGAAACTGAGACTGGTTCGAACCAGTCTGCCAGCCCCTAGCTTTATTGAAAGTGGGCTGGGAGGGATAGCTTCAAGTGTCGTCTCAGCTCAACACTTGACGTGCACAAACGGCGCCGTCCACTCGTGACGGCGCCGACTTGCCAGTGTCTAGCTGAGAATCTTGGCCATCGTTGCCGAGGGGCGCATCACGCTGTCGGTCTTGTTCGGATCAGTATGATAGTAGCCGCCTAGATCAGCCGCAGCGCCTTCTGCGGCTGCGAGTTCCGCCAGAATTGTATCCTCATTCTCTTCAAGCGCTTTAGCGATCGGAGCGAAGTGTTCGATGAGGGCCGGATCCTCGTTCTGGTTGGCCAGAGCCTTGGCCCAATAGAGCGCGAAATAGTAGTGGCTGGTGCGAGTGTCGGTCTGGCCGACACGCGCCTCGGGTGACTTGTTGTTATCGAGAATGCCTTGGGTTGCACGATCCACGGCGTGGCCGAGAATGCGCGCGCGGTCGTTGTCCTTGGTCTCGGCAAGGAACTTGAGGCTCTCGCCCAGAGCGCAGAACTCGCCCAGAGAATCCCATCTGAGGTGATTTTCCTCGGTCAGCTGCTGGACGTGCTTGGGGGCCGAGCCGCCAGCACCGGTCTCGAACATCCCGCCGCCGTTCATCAGTTTGACGATCGAGAGCATCTTGGCCGAGGTGCCAAGCTCGAGGATCGGGAAAAGGTCGGTCAGATAATCTCGCAACACGTTGCCTGTCACGGCGATCGAGTCTTTGCCGGCGCGAATGGTCTCGAGCGAGATGCGGGTCGCGCGGCGCGGAGGAAGAATCTGGAACTTGCCGGTCGCACCGGCCGCCGCAAGGATCGGGCGGACATATTCGATCAGCTGGGCATCGTGGGCGCGGGTCTCGTCGAGCCAGAAGATCGCCTGGCAGCCTTCGGCCTTCTGGCGGCTGATCGCGAGTTGCACCCAATCTTCGATTGCGGCCTGCTTGGTGGAGGCCGAGCGCCAGATGTCGCCCGCTTCCACAACGTGTTCGTGCAGCACATCGCCATTCGCAGCGATCATGCGCACGGTGCCGTCGGTCGGGATTTCGAAGGTGGTCGGGTGCGAGCCGTATTCTTCGGCCTTCTGGGCCATGAGGCCCACATTCTGGACCGTTCCGGCCGTGCGCGGATCAAGCGCCCCGGTCTCTTTGAAATACTTGACCGTCTCGTCATAGACCGGCGCATAGCTGCTGTCGGGGATGATGCAGTTGGCATCCGCGGGCTTGCCATCGGGGCCCCAGCCCTTGCCGCCCGCCCGGATCAGCGCCGGGATCGACGCGTCGATGATCACGTCCGATGGCACATGGAGATTGGTAATCCCCTTGTCCGAGTTGACCATATAGAGCGGCGGGCGCTCTGCCATCACCTTGTCGATGGCCGTCTGGATCTCGCCGCCTTCCGGCATCGAAGCGACGATGTCGAGCAGCGCGCCAAGCCCGGAATTGGGGTTGACCCCCGCAGCGGCAAGCTTGTCGCCATAGGTGTCGAACACCGGCTTGAGGAACGCCTTCACCGCATGGCCGAAGATGATCGGGTCCGAGACCTTCATCATCGTGGCTTTGAGGTGGATCGAGAACAGCGTGCCAGCCTTTTTGGTTGCGTCGATCTGTTCGGCGAGGAAGGCGTCCAAGGCTTTGCCCGACATGAAGGTCGCATCCACGACCGTGCCGGCGCTGTAGTTGATACCTTCTTTCAGAACGGTGACGGAGCCATCAGCGACCTCAAGCTCGATCCGCGCGGGGCCGGCTTGCTCGGCTGTCAGGGTGCAAGAGGTCTCGTTCGAGAAGAAATCGTTGGCCCCCATGGTCGAGACGATGGTCTTGCTGTCGGCTTTCCACTCGCCCATCGAGTGCGGGTTCGATTTGGCATAGTTCTTGACCGCGATCGCTGCGCGGCGGTCGGAATTGCCCTCTCGCAGGACCGGGTTCACCGCCGAGCCCTTGATCGCGTCAAAGCGGGCGCGGATGGCGCGCTCTGCGTCGTTGGCCGGTTCTTCAGGGTAGTCGGGAATTGCATAGCCCTGTGCCTGCAATTCCTTGACCGCCGCCACCAACTGGGGAACCGAGGCCGAAATGTTCGGCAGCTTGATTACATTGGCGTTGGGTTTCTTGACCAGCTCGCCAAGGGCCGCGAGTTCGTCGGGCTGCCGCTGTTCGGGGGTCAGATGCTCGGGGAATGCGGCGATGATGCGACCGGCCAGAGAGATGTCCTTCACGCCGACGGAAACGCCAGCGGCCGAGGCGAAAGCCTGAATGATCGGCAAGAGCGAGGCGGAGGCGAGCTGCGGAGCTTCGTCGACCTTGGTGTAGATAATATCAGGCGTCACAGTGTCGGACATAGAGTCTGGCCCATCCTTTAACAGTGTTTGATCGCAAATCCGGTTGCGCTTGCCATGCCTCAAGCGAGCCGAAAAGGCAATGACAAGACCCGAAGAGTCTTGTCATTGCAGTCCCAATTCTGGGGCTTGGACCGGCTTTAGTCTTCCGCTCAGACAACCTTCACGGAAAGCGTGCCGAGGCCCTCGATCGTGGCTTCCATGACGTCGCCGCGCTGAACCGCGCCAACGCCCGAAGGCGTTCCCGACATGATGATGTCGCCGGCCTGCAGCTCGAAATACTCCGAAAGGTAGGCGATCATTTCCGGCACTTTCCAGATCATCTGATTGAGATCGCCTTCCTGCCGGACTGCGCCATTGACCTTCAACTCCACGCGCCCGCTTGGCAGATGGCCGACCTTCGATACGGGCTGAAGCGGGCCAACCGGACCCGAACGCTCGAAAGCCTTGCTGATCTCCCAAGGGCGGCCAGCCTTCTTGGCCTCGGCCTGCAGATCGCGGCGGGTCATGTCGAGTGAGACAGCATAGCCCCAGACGTGATCGAGCGCCGCATCAACGCTGATATTGGTTCCGCCCGACTTGAGAGCCACGACCATTTCGATCTCGTGGTGCACATCCGAGGACTTCGGCGGATAGGGGAACTCGCCAGATGCATCGAGATTGTTGGGGTTCTTCTGAAAGAAGAAAGGCGACTCGCGATTGGGAT
>JBFEXG010000324.1:0-2703 GCA_041546005.1 Paracoccaceae bacterium | reverse complement strand
CGGCCGAAGATATCGCCGCGATTCTTGCCATCCACGGCGAGGCCGCGATCAACCGCGCCTCGACCACATGGCGCGGGCTCTCCGAGGCCGAGAAGGCGCAGGCCCCCGAAGCACTCCTCGCCGCGCATCCCACGCTCCTCAAACGCCCCGCGATCGAGGCCGCGGGCGGCTGGCTTTTGGGGTGGAAGCCGGACATTCAGGCCAAGGTTATTGGATAGCCCGCAAAGATCGCCTATGTGACAGCGAAGGCAAGAACGGAGACCCCCATGCGCAACGCAGCCCTTATCCTCGGCGTCATCGCCGGATTGATCGGCATGATCGTCGGACTTTTCGGCTATGGCTATGCCGAGATCACCGAGACGCATCAGGGCGTGGGGCAGGCCTTCGGCTTTCTCGACAATCCCGCGCTGATCCGGTTTGCAAGCTTCTTCGGCCCGCTTCTGGCGCTGGCCGGTGGCGCCATGGCCAAGGTCCGCGCGCTTTGGGGCGGCGTCCTGATGCTTGTGGCTTCGTTCCTCTTCTATCAGGCCTTCGGCTTCAATGTGGGCACCATGTTCCCCATCGGCTTTGCCGCGCTGGGCGGCATCCTTGCTATCGCCGCGGGAAAGCCGGACGAGCCCAAGGCGCATTTTTGAGAAGCCGGTCGGCGGACAAAGGCCCGCCGCCGAGCATCACCAGCACCATCAGCCCCAAGACCCAGAACGCCCGCTGATCGAGGATGAGCGATCCCGAGGTGCGGTCGAACCACGCCCCGAGCGTCGCCGCCTGATGGATCGCGCCGTGGCCGTAGAGGTCGGTCAGCGTTTGCACCGCGATAAAGCCGAGCATCCCGAGCGCCGCGAGGCGCGTGCAGAGGCCGATGAGGAGAAGGGCGGGGAGGAGGAACTCGGCCGAGGAGCCGAGGACAACCACCGCCCAATGCCACAGGCCGAGGGCCGATGTGTCATAGCCCGCCGCCTCCATCGCCTTTGGGAAGATCTGCACATAGGCGCCGGAGGAGGGGCGGAAGAGGCCCAACGGGCCATCGCCCAGCTTGGTGAGTGCCGAGCCCCAGAAATAGACGAGAAGGACTGTGGCAAAGACGAACCGCGCCAGCGTCGGCAAGACGAGGGGCGCCATACGGTCGAGCCAAAGGGCGCTGCGCGAGCAAAGGTTCAGGAGTGCGGTCATGGGGTGCCTTCGTCGATGGAGGTGATCGCCGCCTGCCCGAGCAAGAGGCCAAGCGTTGCAGCCAGATCGAGCGCCTCGCCCCCAGCGGCAATGGCCGCGCCGAAGGTCTTGCCGGCGAGGAGGGCGGCGGTGAACTCCGCCCCGGCCCGGTCCAGCAAGGTGGGGATCGGTGTCAGACCGGGCCGGGTGATCAAGACATCCTGCTGGCGACCGCTGGGGCGGGGGGCGCCGGGGGCCATGTTGAATGTCCAGATGTCGTGGATCGGGAAGCGCGAGGAAAGAAGCTGCACTGTCGGCGCAAAGCCGAGCCGCGCCCGCATCAGCCGCTCGGACGGGATTGCGCTGAGGCTGTCGGCGGCGATCGGCGCCGCATCGCCCGCGTGATAGGCGCGGCGCAGGGCCAGCTCGAGCCGGGCTACATCGGGAAGGTATTTCAGATGCGCCACAGGTGCGAAGCCACGCAGAAAGCCCGGCATTTCCCCGCCATAGCCCGAAAGGATCGGCGAGGTCGGAGGGTGGTTGCGGACAAAGACCACGGCCATCGCCTGAAAGAACTTTTCGCCAACGATCTTGCGGATCACTGGAAATCCCGCCTCCAAGGCCTCGGTCAGGCCCACGGTGACGTTGTTGCGATAGATCGCGTAGCGGCGGGTTGCGGGGGCGCCATCGGGTGTGATGAGCCCCTCCGGCACGGGGCGCTCGGGGTCAAGTAGGGCTGCGCTGAAGGCGGCTTCGGTCATGCGACGATTCTTTCAAGGGCGGCGGCGGCCTTGCGGGCCTCATCGGCCAAGGCGGTCCAATCGGGCACGTCGTTGTCCCACTCGATGAGCAATGGGCGCGGGCCGGATCGGGTGAGGGTATAGTCCAGAAGCGCCCAGACCGGATCGGCCATCGGCGCGCCGTGGCTGTCGATCAAAAGGAGCGTGCCGTCCTCATCTTCATCCGCCTCATGCCCGCCAAGGTGCATCTCGCCCACCCGCTCCAGAGGGAAGGCGTCGATATAGGCGCGGGGATCGGTGTGGAGGTTGGTGGCCGAGACGAAGACGTTGTTGATATCGAGGAGGAGGCCACAGCCGGTCCTCTCCGACACGGCCCGCAGGAACTCGGTCTCGCGCATCGTGCTTTGGGCAAAGGCGAGGTAGGAGGAGGGGTTTTCCAGAAGCATCTGTCGCCCGAGCGCCTCTTGCACCTCGTCGATGTGGTCGCAAACGCGGGTGAGCGTGGCTGCGGTATAGGGGAGCGGCAGGAGATCGTTGAAATAGGCGCCCCCGTGGCTCGACCAGGCGAGGTGCTCGGAAAAGCTCGCGGGATTGAGCCAACCCACGAGATGCTTCAGGCGCGCAAGGTGATCGCGGTCGAGCCGCCCCTCGCCGCCGATGGAGAGGCCCACGCCGTGCACCGAGATCGGAAAGCGCGTGGCCAGCGCCCGCAGTTGGGCCAGCGGCCGCCCGCCATCGCCCATGTAGTTTTCGGCGTGAATCTCGAACCAGCCGACAGGCGCAGGATCGGTGAAGATATCGGCAAAATGCTGCG
>JBFEXG010000010.1:0-21261 GCA_041546005.1 Paracoccaceae bacterium | reverse complement strand
CCAGCGCCGTGGCAGGTCTTGCAGGGGTTCTTGATGGTCTGGCCCATGCCGTTGCAGGTCGGGCAGGTGCGCTCGACCGTGAAGAAGCCCTGCTGGGCGCGGACCTTGCCCATGCCGGAACAGGTCGGGCAGGTCACAGGCTCGCTGCCGCCTTCGGCGCCGGTGCCTTTGCACGACGAGCAACTGACAGCGGAGGGGACGTTGATCGTCTTCTGGAGGCCGTTGTAGGCCTCCTCGAGGCTGATCCGCAGATTATAGCGCAGGTCGTTGCCGCGCGCGGCGCGGGTGCGGCCGCCGCCCTGCCCGCCGCGGCCCATGAAATCGCCGAAGAGATCGTCGAAAACATCCGAGAAGGCCGAGGCGAAATCGCCCTGCCCGCGGAATCCGCCGCCGGGATGGCCGCCACCGCCGCCCATGCCGTTTTCAAAGGCGGCGTGGCCGTAGCGATCGTAGGCGGCTTTCTTGTTGGCGTCTTTCAGAACCTCGTAGGCCTCGTTCGCTTCTTTGAACTGGGCCTCGGCGTCGGGGTTGTCGGCGTTGCGGTCGGGGTGAAGCTCTTTCGCTTTGGCGCGATAGGCTTTCTTGATCTCGTCGGCGCTGGCGCCTTTCGAGATCCCGAGCGTTTCATAATAATCGCGTTTTGCCATCAGAGTTGGTCCCTCGTCCGAACGGAAAGACCGGCCCGTTGGTTTCGGGCCGGCCTGCCTTGGCTAGATGTCGGCCTTAGCGACCACGCTTGTTGTCGTCGAGGTCTTCGAAGTCGGCATCGAGGATGTCGTCTTCCGACCCGGCACCGGCGTCGCCTTGCTCGCCTTCTTCCTGGCTGGATTTGTAGATGGCTTCGCCTAGTTTCATGGCGGCTTCGGTCACGTTCTGGATGCCCGAGCGGATCTTTTCGGGGTTGTCGCCCTCAAGCTCGTCCTTGAGCGCGGCAATGGCCAGCTCAATGGCTTCGATCGTGGTCGGATCGACCTTGTCGCTGTGCTCTTCCATCGACTTCTCGGTCGAGTGGATGAGGCTTTCGGCGTGGTTCTTGGCCTCGACCAGATCCTTGCGCTTCTTGTCCTCTTCGGCATGCTCTTCGGCGTCGCGGACCATCTTTTCGATGTCCTCGTCCGAAAGGCCGCCCGAGGCCTGAATGGTGATCTTCTGTTCTTTGCCGGTGCCCTTGTCCTTGGCCGAGACCGAGACGATGCCGTTGGCGTCGATGTCGAAGGTCACCTCGATCTGGGGCATACCGCGCGGCGCCGGCGGAATGCTTTCAAGGTTGAACTGGCCAAGCATCTTGTTGTCGGCGGCCATTTCACGCTCGCCCTGGAAGACGCGGATCGTGACGGCCGACTGGTTGTCTTCGGCGGTCGAGAAGACCTGGCTCTTCTTGGTCGGGATCGTGGTGTTGCGGTCGATCAGGCGGGTGAAGACACCGCCGAGGGTTTCGATGCCCAAGGACAGCGGGGTCACGTCGAGAAGAACAACGTCCTTGACGTCGCCCTGCAGAACACCGGCCTGAATGGCGGCGCCCATGGCGACAACCTCATCAGGGTTGACGCCCTTGTGCGGCTCTTTGCCGAAGAACTTGGTCACTTCCTCGATGACCTTCGGCATACGGGTCATACCACCGACAAGAACAACCTCGTCGATATCCGACGTGGAAAGGCCGGCATCTTTCAGCGCGTCTTTGCACGGCTTGATCGACTTTTTGATCAGGTCGTCGACAAGGCTCTCGAGCTTGGCGCGGGTCAGCTTCATCACCATGTGCAGCGGCTGGCCGTTGGCGCCCATCGAGATGAACGGCTGGTTGATCTCGGTCTGGGTCGAGGACGACAGCTCGATCTTGGCCTTCTCGGCAGCTTCCTTGAGGCGCTGGAGGGCCATCTTGTCTTTGGTCAGATCGACGGCGTGTTCCTTTTTGAACTCCTCCGCGAGGTAGTTCACGATCCGCATGTCAAAGTCTTCACCGCCCAGGAAGGTGTCGCCATTGGTGGATTTGACTTCAAAGAGGCCATCGTCGATCTCGAGGATGGTCACGTCGAAGGTGCCGCCGCCAAGGTCATAGACGGCGATGGTGCGGGTTTCTTTCTTGTCGAGACCATAGGCAAGCGCGGCTGCGGTCGGCTCGTTGATGATCCGCAGAACCTCGAGGCCGGCGATCTTGCCGGCGTCTTTGGTGGCCTGGCGCTGGGCGTCGTTGAAATAGGCCGGAACGGTGATGACGGCTTGCGTCACGTCTTCGCCAAGATAGGACTCGGCGGTTTCCTTCATCTTCTGGAGGATGAAGGCGGAAATCTGCGAGGGGCTGTAGCGCTCGCCGCGGGCCTCAACCCATGCGTCGCCATTGCCGCCGTCGATGATGTTGTAGGGGACGAGCTTCTTGTCTTTCTGGACTTCGGCGTCGGTGGTGCGACGACCGATCAGGCGCTTGACGGCGAAGATCGTGTTGTCGGGGTTGGTGACAGCCTGACGCTTGGCCGGCTGGCCGACGAGGCGCTCTTGCTCGGTGAAGGCGACGATCGACGGCGTGGTGCGGGCACCTTCCGAGTTCTCAATCACGCGCGGCTTGGAGCCATCCATGATGGCAATACAGGAGTTGGTTGTCCCGAGGTCAATCCCGATGACTTTTCCCATTTTCAAAACCCTTTCGTTAGGCGGTTTGAGCAGCCTTGGCCCCGTAGGCACCTTGGCCTTTGTGGATGAGGTCGCAGGGGGCATTCCCTGCTGATCAAGCGGTATATAGGGGGCAGTTTTGATGCCTGCAACGGGTAGGCGGCCGGGAATTGTTCCAAATTTGCCGCTTCCCTTGGCGAGATTTGCCCGAGTCGGCCTCCAAAGCCTATGTCTTTGGTCGGAATCAGATTTTCACAGGTATCAGGCTCCGGCGCCCCAACTGGCCGACGCACGCTGCCGTGTGAAGAATTCGAGCATCAGGCCGATGACCAGCAGCGTCAGCGACAGAAAGAGCGGATAGGTCATCGAGGTGAAATGCGGCGTATAGTTGATGAAGATGAACCCGCGGGCCTGATCGACCGAGTGAAACAGAGGGTTCCAGCTGAAGATAGCAAGGAGAGAACTGGGCAGGGTATTTGCCACAAACATCTTGCCCGAGGTGATCATGTTGGCTCTGAGGTAGACCATCCTGAGAATAGGAATGAGCCGCGGCGCCCACGGCCTTACTGCCAGAAAGATGATTCCAACGGCCACGCCGGAAAACCAGGCCATCAAGAGCGCGCCGAGCGCGCCGACAGGCTGATCGATGGTGATCGGTGTGAATAGGGCGTGGTAGCCGAAAAGGATAATGCCCAGCGAAAGCACCTGCTGATAGAGCGCGGCAATCGCCGCGGCGCTGATGGTGACGATGGGATTGAGGGGCGCGTGCTGCATCATCGAGGACGTAGCGGCGGGGGCCGACATCACAGCCGAAACAGTGCGATTGTGTGTCATGTAGAGGAAAACACCCGACATCAGGTACAGCAGAAAATCGCCCCTGATCTGGGCCGTCCTGAGGCCAAAGACCTGAAAGATCATGAAGAACATCAGCGTCATCAGGACACCTTGAGCCGCGATGAGAACAAGGCCCATCACCGCGCTGCGATGGCCCTTGCGAATTTCCCGCACGACGCTGTGATAGATCAGTTCGATCATCCCGAAGGCGATCGACAGGGTTGATCTCGTGGTTGTCGCCCGAAACATTGGCTGCCGCCCTCGTGGTCTGGTCTGACCTTGGTATATGACGAATTTCTTGCTGTTCGCCTTTCGCGCCAGCATAAGGAGACGGCCCTGTCATTTCAACACTGGCGGCAACATCCAACGGAGCCTTTGCATGGACCTTCAAAAACTTACTCTGGTTATGCGTCGGCTTGCGCTGGAAGCGGGCGACAGGATCATGGAGATTTATGCCTCCGAAGATTTCGACGTTCGCTCCAAGAGCGATCAAAGTCCGGTGACCGAAGCCGACGAAGCGGCAGATGCGATCATTTCTGCTGGCCTGCGCGCCGAGTTTCCGGAGCTTCCACTGGTCACCGAGGAGCAGGCCGCCTCGCATGACATTGAAGCCACGACCTTCCTCATCGTGGATCCACTCGACGGCACCAAGGAATTTGTCCAGCGGCGCGGCGATTTCACTGTGAACATCGCTCTGGTCTTTGATGGCTCGCCTGTGCGGGGCGTCGTTTATGCGCCAGCAAAGGGGCGGCTTTTCTACACGGATGCTGGCGGAAATGCGGTTGAGGAAGCGGGGCCGTTCGACAAGGAGACACCCGGTCAGCAGAACCGCATTCGTGTGTCGAAGCCAGACAATGCTGCGCTTTTGGTTGTCGCGTCGAAATCGCACCGCGATCAGGCGACCGACGATTACATCTCGAAATATGCGGTCAAGGATATGAAGAGCGCGGGCTCGTCGCTCAAGTTCTGTCTGGTGGCGACCGGCGAGGCGGATCTCTATCCGCGCGTTGGGCGGACGATGGAGTGGGATACGGCGGCTGGGCACGCGGTTTTGGTCGGAGCGGGCGGTGATGTTGTGCGTTTCGACAATCATCAGCCGCTTCGCTATGGCAAAGAGGGCTTCGCAAACCCGTTCTTCATTGCCTATGCGCCGGGCGTTGATCTGAAAAAAGCCTGATGACAGCGCTCATCGTCATTCCGGCGCGCTATGCCTCGACCCGTTATCCTGGCAAGCCGCTGGTTGGTCTGCGCGGGGCGGGTGGCGAGGCCAAGCCTTTGATCCGGCGCACATGGGAGGCGGCGATGCAGGTGGGTGGAGACACCCGCGTCGTCGTGGCGACCGATGATGAGCGGATCAGGCAAGAGGCTGAGGGCTTTGGCGCCGAGGTCGTGATGACATCTTCCGCCTGTCGCAACGGTACCGAACGCTGCGCCGAGGCTCATGCGGCGCTGGGCGGCGGCCATGAGATCATCGTCAATCTTCAGGGCGATGCAGCCCTCACGCCGCCGTGGTTTGTCGAAGATCTAGTGAGCGCCCTCGCCTCACACCCGACGGCAAAGGTCGCAACTCCCGTGCTTCGCACCGAAGGCGCGGCGCTGGCGCGGCTGGTGAACGACCGGCGCGAGGGGCGGATCGGGGGCACGACAGCGGTTTTCGACCGCAATGCCATCGCGCTCTACTTTTCCAAGGAAGTGGTGCCCCACACGAGCAACGCCTATCCCGATGCAGCCGAGACCCCCGTTTTTCATCACGTTGGCGTCTATGCCTATCGCGCGAAGGCGCTGGCGGCCTACCCCGCGTGGCCGATGGGGCCGTTAGAAGCCGCCGAGGGGCTCGAGCAACTCAGGTTTCTCGAGCAGGGGGTTCCGGTCCTGTGTGTCGAAGTCGAAGCCAAGGGCCGCGAGTTTTGGGAGCTGAACAATCCCGAGGATGTTTCGGTCATCGAGGCAATGCTTGCCCGGATGGGGATGCCGTGACGCCGGAGGCCGCCAGCGTTGTCATCGTCAGCCGGGGCCGCCCCGGATTGCTGAGGCGCTGCCTTGTCGCCCTTGGTCAGCAGGATCATCCCGAGTTTGAGATCGTGGTGGTGGCGGATGCCGCGGGTATCGCGGCCGTGGGGGCGATGGGCTGGACCGACCGGATCAAAGCGATCCGGTTTGATGATGCCAACATCTCGGCCGCAAGAAATATCGGCATCGCCGGCGCGGCGGCGCCAGCTGTTGCGTTCATCGATGACGATGCAGTTGCCGAGCATGATTGGCTTCGTCGACTGACCGCACCAATCACTCAAGACCGCGCCGATGCGGCGGGCGGGTTCGTGATCGGGCGCAACGGCATTTCCTTTCAATGGACTGCCCGTGAGGTCTATCCCGACGCCACCTCGAAAGAGATCAAGGTCGATCCAAGCGAAGAGACGATCCTGACTGCTAGCCCCGGCAGGAGCATCAAAACCGAAGGAACAAACATGGCCTTCCGGCGCGACCTCTTGGTCGAGGTGGGTGGGTTTGACCCCGGCTACAGCTACTATCTTGATGAAACCGATCTGAATATGCGGCTCGCCGAGCACGGCGCCCGAACCGCTATTGTGCCGCTGGCGCGGGTCCATCACGGCTTTGCCATGAGCGACCGGAGGCAAGCCGATCGCGTTCCGCGCGATCTTGCTCCTGTCGGAGCGAGCTTGGCGCGGTTTCTCCTGCGTCATCGGGTAGGATTGGATCCGGAGCCGGTTCGGCGGGCAGAGCGCGAGAAGTACCGGGTGGCTCTATTGGGGCATATGGTTGCGGGGCGGATACTTCCGACGGCAGTGGAGCCGGTTCTGAGGAGCTTTGATCAAGGGTGGTCCGCCTCTGCGGCAACGACGCAGCCGCCGGATTTTACAGAGGGCGCGGCGTTCAAGCGGTTCGTCCCGCAGATCCGGCAGGGGGCGGAGCACGAGGTGATCTGGGGCTGGCTGAGTCGGCTGGGTTTGCTGCGGCGCCGGGCGAGAGAGGCGGTTGCCAAGGGCCATCGGGCGACAGTCTTCGCCTTTTCCCTGACCTCGTTCTACCATCACCGCCGGTTTGACCCCGAGGGCTTTTGGGAACAGAGGGGCGGGCTCTTTGGCAGGTCACTCCGAACAGACCCTGTCTTCAAATTTTGGAGGCGGGCCGACCGAGTGCGGCGCGAGGAGCTGCTCAGAGGGTCAAAATAGCGGTATCTGGCGAACAAAAACCTGCATTTGTCATCATTGTGCCCTATTTGTATTCAATAGTTTAGGTGCTATAGAACGCAGGATTTTCCGTGCACATAATGCCGGTGCAGGTTGAAGGATAAGTCATGGCCAGACGGATCACCAAAGCGATTTTTCCGGTTGCCGGACTTGGGACGCGGTTTTTGCCAGCAACCAAAGCGATCCCCAAAGAGATCATGACCCTCGTCGATCGGCCGCTGATCCAATATGCCATCGATGAAGCGCGATCGGCCGGGATCAAGGATTTCATCTTTGTCACTGCGCGTGGCAAATCCGCTCTTGAAGACTATTTCGATACCGCGCCCGAGCTTGAGGCGTCGCTGCGTCGGGCTGGCAAGGATGAACTGCTCGAAACCCTGAAGTCGACCAACATGGACAGCGGGGCCATCGCCTATATCCGCCAGCACAAGCCGCTTGGGCTTGGCCACGCGGTCTGGTGCGCCCGTCGCCTGATCGGCAACGAGCCCTTCGCCGTGATCCTCCCCGATGACGTGATTGCCGCCGAAAAGCCCTGCCTTCAGCAAATGGTCGAGGCTTATGCCGAAACTGGCGGCTCTATGGTCGCGGCTATGGAGGTTCCGAAGGACCAGACATCTGCCTACGGCATTCTCGATGTGAAAGAGGATATGGGTTCGCTCGTGAAGGTATCGGCGATGGTCGAAAAACCGGCCCCGGGCACCGCCCCCTCGAGCCTTGCCGTGATCGGCCGCTATATCCTTTCGCCGAAAATCATGCAGAACCTTGGCAAGATCAATCGCGGCGCCGCCGGAGAGCTTCAGCTGACCGACGCCATTGCCGCCGAGATCGAACAGGGGCGCGATGTCTTCGGCTATCGTTTCCGTGGCCAGCGGTTTGATTGTGGCTCGAAGGCTGGTTTCCTTCAGGCGACTGTGGCCTTTGGTCTGGCTCGACCAGAGCTGCGTGAGGAATTCTCGCAGTATCTGACCGAGCTGGTTTCGATGCGCAACGCAGCCCAATAGGGCTGCCCGAGACAGGCACTGAATTGAAAACGATACTGGTCACTGGCGGCGCGGGCTATATTGGCTCTCATGCCTGCAAAGCTTTGCAGGCCGCAGGCTATATCCCCGTAGCCTTTGATAGCCTCGTGACCGGATGGGAAGATGCTGTGCGGTTTGGGCCTTTTGAGAAGGGCGACCTTCTTGACCGAGCGCGGCTCGACGAAGTCTTCCGCAAATATCGCCCTGCTGCCGTCATGCACTTCGCCGCGCTCAGCCTTGTGGGCGAGAGCATGGAGAACCCCGGCCTTTACTGGCGCAACAATGTTCTTGGCTCGCTCAACCTTGTTGAAGCGGCCGTAGCGGCTGGATGCCTCGATTTTGTCTTCTCATCAACCTGCGCGACCTATGGCGATCAGGACGGGGTGGTTCTTGACGAGGCCTCCGTGCAGCAGCCGATCAATGCCTATGGGGCGTCCAAGCGGGCTGTGGAAGAGATCCTCGCCAATTTCGGGGCGAGCCATGGGCTGCGGTCGGTTATTTTCCGGTATTTCAATGTCGCCGGAGCCGACCCCGAGGGCGAAATCGGTGAGTGCCACCGGCCCGAAACCCATTTGATTCCAGTGCTTCTTGAGGTGATCTCCGGCCAGCGCGAGGCGCTTTCGCTGTTTGGGACGGATTATCCGACGCCGGATGGCACCTGTATCCGCGACTATGTTCATGTTGGCGATCTGGTCGACGCGCATATTCTTGGCGTGAAATGGCTAGAGGCGGGCAAGGGCAGCCGCGTCTTCAATCTGGGGACCGGCACGGGCTTTACCGTGCGAGAGGTGATTGCCAAATCGGGCGCTGTCACCAACCGCGCGGTTCATGTGGTTGAGAAGCCGCGCCGTCCGGGAGATGCCGCGATGCTCGTTTCGGGGAGCCAAAGGGCGCACGACGAACTTGGATGGTCGCCCAAGAGGTCCGATCTCGCTACGATGATCTCCGACGCATGGCGGTGGCATCAGAGTGGGCACTACGAAAAATAGCTCGAAAATTCGGCTGCTCGACCTGTCGCGCACGGTCGCGCGGGCGGGTCGCATGCCGTCTGGCATAGACAGGGTCGAGCGGGCCTATCTGAGGGAGCTTCTATCGCAAGGATCTCCGTTTTTCGGCCTGATACGGACGCGGCTTGGCTACCTTTTGCTCGACGCGCAGGGTGCGCGGGGCCTGTTGGCAGCAGTCGAAAGCGCAACCTCGGCAGCAGAGTGCCTCATTCGTGCGCGCGCGGCTGCTGTTGCACGATGCCCCCGCGCTTTTCTTGGCTTCCTGTTGCGGCGGCGTTTTCCGGCCGGTCTGGCCTATATCAACGTCGGCCATAGCAATTTGACGCGGCGGGTTCTGAATGCGGTCAAATCGACCAACGGCGGCACGGTGGCGATCCTTCTACACGATATGATCCCGCTCGATTTCCCCGAGTTCCAAAAGGCAGGCCGGGCCGAGGAGTTTCGCAAGCGGATGAGCCGTGTATCGCGCCTTGCGGATCGCGTGATCTGTATCTCCGACGCGGCGCGGGAAAGAGTCGAGGCCCATCTTGAAGGGTTTGGTCGCGTGCCGCCGATTGTGACGGCCCCGATCGGCGCGGAGGTTGCGCCGCCGGATGTGGCCGCGCTTCCGTCTGGTCTGAACCTCGAAGCCCCCTATTTCGTGGCGGTCGGAACCATTGAACCGCGCAAGAACATCGGCTTTCTGCTCGATCTCTGGGACGAAATGGGGCCCGATGCGCCACAGCTCTTTCTGTGTGGCAGCCGGGGTTGGGGCTGTGAGGATGTCTTCAGGCGGCTCGATGCCGGCCTTCCAAACGTGACAGAGCTTGCCGGTCTTTCGGATGGGGCGCTGTCGGGGCTGCTCTCTGGCGCACGAGCGCTTCTTTTTCCGTCGCTTGCCGAAGGTTTCGGCTTGCCGCCTGTCGAGGCCGCAGCCCTTGGGGTACCGGTCTTGGCCAACGACCTTCCTTCCCTGCGCGAGATCTTGGGAAACAGGGCGGTTTACCTTGATGTTGCCACCCCCTATTCTTGGATCGAAAGAATTAGGGCAAGCGAGCAGTTGCCGCCAAGACGAGACTCACAAGCATTTGAGCCTCCGGGCTGGGACGCGCATTTCAAGATCGTCTTTACTGTGACATGATACCGGCGGACATGTAGGCAAAGCCGCAATAACGAGCAGGAAAAAGTTTGGGCTTCTGGCAGTCATATCGACTGAGACTGCAGCGCAAGAAGTGGCGGATCCGGTCGCTTCGCAAGCGCAGGGAGCTTTCTCTTTTCGTTGATCGCACCGAGCAGATCGAGCCTGACGATATCCTTCTCTTTTCGACGATCCGCAACGAAGACATCCGCCTTCCCTATTTCCTGAAATATTACCGCGACCTTGGGGTCCGCCATTTTCTTTTTGTGGACAACAACAGCGACGATGGCGGCGCCGAATATCTGGCAAGTCAGCCCGATGTTTCGCTTTGGCGGACGGGCGCAAGTTACAAGCGCGCGCGGTTCGGGATGGATTGGATCACCTGGCTTCAGAGAAAATATGCCCATGGTCATTGGACCTTGGTCGTCGATCCCGACGAGTTTCTCGTCTATCCGTTCTGCGATACTCGCCCCCTAAAGGCCCTCACCGATTGGCTGGACGCATCGTCGATCCGCTCTTTCGGGACCATGCTGATCGATATGTATCCGAAGGGGCCCATTGAAAGTGCCGAGTACGAGCGGGGCCAAGATCCGGTCGAGGTGGCCCCGTGGTTTGATTCCGGGAACTACACGATCTCAAGAAACCACAAGTTTGGAAATCTCTGGATCCAAGGCGGGCCGAGGGCGCGTGTCTTCTTCCGCGACGAGCCAGAGCGTGCACCGGCTCTCAACAAGATCCCGCTCGTCAAGTGGGATCGCCGGTTCACCTATGTTCATTCAACCCATATGCTCCTGCCGCGCGGCCTCAACCTTGTCTATGACGAATGGGGCGGCGAGAAAGTGAGCGGGGCGCTCCTTCATGCCAAGTTCATCCAAACCGCCGCCGAGAAGGCGAGGGAAGAGCTTGAGCGAAAGCAGCACTTTGCCAACAGCAAAGAATACAAGGCCTACGCTGATGGCTTTGGGCGGCGCGAGGAAATCTGGTGCAAGTGGTCAGAGAAATACATCAACTGGCGCCAGCTTGAGATTCTCGGCCTTATGTCGAAAGGCAACTGGGCATGACTGTTGGGATCGTCATGCTTGTTCACACCTCGCTGGAGCGCGCCGAGCAGGTGATCCGGCACTGGATCGCGGGGGGATGCCCTGTTGTTGTCCATGTTGACAAGATCGTCAGCGACGAGAGGTATGACGCATTCGTTGGGCGGTTTGACGGATTACCAAGCGTTCGGTTTTCCAAACGGCATCGCTGCGAATGGGGAACTTGGGGGCTCGTTGCGGCGTCTCAAGATGCCTCGCAACTTATGCTCGAGACCTTTCCCGAGGTCCGCCATGTCTATCTGGCGTCTGGCTCTTGTCTGCCCCTGCGTCCTGTCAGCGAGTTGGTGAGTTACCTCGCCAAGCGCCCACGCACGGATTTTATCGAAAGCGCGACGACAGCCGATGTGCCTTGGACCATCGGCGGCCTCGACGAGGAAAGATTTACCCTTCGGTTTCCCTTTTCCTGGAAGCGACAGCGATACCTGTTTGACAAATATGTTGCCCTTCAGCGCCGGCTTGGTCTGAGGCGCAAAATTCCCGACGGGCTTGTCCCGCATATGGGATCACAGTGGTGGTGCCTCACGCGCCAGACTCTATCGGCGATCTTGCAAGACCCTGAACGCGAGACCTACGACCGCTATTTCAGCAAGGTCTGGATTCCGGACGAGAGCTACTATCAGACGCTCGCTCGCCTCTATTCAACGCATATCGAAAGCCGGTCTCTGACGCTTTCGAAATTCGACTTTCAAGGCAAGCCACACATCTTCTACGACGACCACCTGCAGCTTTTGCGGCGATCGGACTGCTTCGTCGCCCGAAAGATCTGGCCGCAGGCGAACAAGCTCTATGAGACATTTCTGGGCGACAATGCCTCTGCGATGAAAGCGTCCGAGCCCAATCCGGGCAAGATCGACAGGATCTTTTCCCGAGCCGTTGATCGGCGGATTCGGGGCCGCGAAGGGCTCTTTATGCAGGGACGGTTTCCCAATAGCGGTTGGGAAAACGGCGTGACCGCGGCCCCATATTCCGTGTTTGAAGGATTCTCGGAACTCTTCGAGAACTTTGAGCCCTGGCTCGCACGCGCAACCGGAACGAGGGTTCACGGGCATCTCTATGCGCCTGATCGGGTCGAGTATGACGGGCGTCAGACCACCTTTGCCGGCGCTCTGTCGGACAGCAGCACCCTGCGCGACTATAACCCCCGGGCGTTTTTGACGAGCCTGATCTGGAACACGCGCGGTGAGCGGCAATGTTTCCAGTTTGGCCCAGCCGACAATCAGGTGGTTGGCCCTGATATCGCCTATGATCCGAATGCGCAGATTTCGGTGATTACTGGGGCTTGGGCGATCCCGCTCTTTCTTTCGAACCGAAATTTCGCGGATCTCCGCCTTGAGGCAGCTCTCCTGCAGAAGATCGAAAGCGATCACCTCGATGATCTTCGGTCGATTCATGCCAAGGCAAAAATCCGCATCTGGTCGCTGGCCGAGTTTATCGAATCTCCGATGGAAGCCTTGCAGACGGTGATCGACGAGATTTCTGTTGCCGGGGGACGGCGGCTGTCAGAGGCGCCCCGTATCGTCGAGCTGAGCGGCTTTGGTCAGTTTTTGCAAAACCTCAAGAACCAGGGGATGCACCCCTATCTCATGGGCGATTTTCCCGTCGATCCCGCCCCGCAAAACGCGCGCCCCAAAGCGCGCAGACCATATCTGGTGCGCTAGGTCATGGCAGGCTTTGACTACTTCGTCATTTTCGCCGAGATGCGGACCGGCTCGAATTTCCTCGAGGCCAACCTCAATGCATTTCGGGGGCTGCAATGCCATGGTGAGGCGTTCAATCCCCATTTCATCGGCTATCCCAATACGCCCGAGATACTCGGGTTTGATCTTGGCAGACGCGAAGCCGATCCCCACCAGCTCCTCGCTGCGATCAAATCAGATGCTGGCGTGCTTGGGGGCTTTCGCTATTTTCACGATCATGATCCGCGCGTGCTTGACGCGGTTCTGGACGATCCCCGCTGCGCCAAGATTATCCTCACCCGCAATCCGGCTGAAAGCTATGTGAGCTGGAAGATTGCCCAGCAAACCGGTCAATGGAAGCTGACCAAAGCGAAACACGCGAAATCGGAGCGGATCGCCTTCGAGGCGGGCGAGTTTGAATCCTTCCTTGCCGAGCTTCAGGATTTTCAGGTTCTGCTCCTCAACCGCCTGCAGCGCAGCGGCCAGACCGCCTTCTATATCGACTACGAAGACTTGCAGGAGGCTGAGGTTATCAACGGCCTCGTGGCTTGGCTTGGGGTGGACGAACGGATCGAGGGGCTCGACAAGGAGCTCAAGAAACAGAACCCAGAGCCGATTGAGGACAAGGTCTCCAATTTTGGTGAGATGGACTTGGCGCTGGCCGCGCTTGACCGTTTCAACCTCTCGCGCACCCCGAATTTCGAGCCGCGTCGCGGGCCCGCCATTCCCAGCTATGTCGCCGCGAAAGGCGCGCCGCTTCTCTATCTTCCAATCAAAGGGGGGGCGGATGATGATATCCGGGTCTGGCTTGCAGGTCTTGGGCGCGCAGGTCTCGAAGAGGGTCTGACCCAAAAGACGCTGCGCCAATGGCTGCGCAAGAACGCCCCTCACCGGAGTTTCACGGTTCTAACCCATCCGGTCGCGCGCGCGCATTCTGCCTTTTGCCGACACATCTTGGCGGTCGGCCCCGGGGCATTTGGCGAAATCCGCGAGTCGCTTCGCAAGCATTTCGCCGTTCCGCTGCCCAAAGGCGCGCCGAGCGAATCGTACGATGCCGCCGCGCATCGCGCGGCATTTCTGGCCTTCCTCAAATTCCTCAAAGCCAATCTTGGCGGGCAGACGGGCCTTCGCGTCGATCCGTCTTGGGCGACCCAAACGGCCCTAGTGCAGGGATTTTCAGGCTTTGGTTCGCCGGACTTGATCCTGAGGCGAGGGCGGGTGGCAGAAGGGCTCGGCTTCCTTGCGGGCGAACTTGGACTGGATCCAGAGCCGTTCGACGAGCAAATCGATGCCGAAGAGGAGCGCCTTCGCTCGATCTATGATGCCGAAATCGAGGCTGCAGCGCGTGAAGCCTATCAACGCGACTACATCGGGTTCGGGTTTGGCAGTTGGGACGATCAGGCCGCCTGAATCGTCTGCGCCTCAGTCAGGATGGCGTGGAGCGTCGCGGCGTCATGGTTGGCGCGGAGCTTGGCGCAAACAGCCGGATCGCGAAGGGTTCTCGAGACGAGGGCCAGAGCCTTGAGATGATCGACCCCTGCCGTCTCGGGGGCGAACAAAGCAAAGATAAGATCGACAGGCTGACGATCGACGGCGTCAAAGTCCATCGGCTTTTCCAGTTTGAGGAAGATGCCGCAGATCTTTTCGACACCGGCAAGGCGCGCATGGGGCAGCGCGACGCCCTGCCCCACTCCGGTCGGTCCTAGGTTTTCGCGCTCGAGCAGCGCCTCGATGACGGTTTGCTCGGTCAGGCCATAGCTCGCTTCCGCAATTTCACCGAGATCATGGAAGAGCCTCTTCTTGCTTGAAGAGAAAGCAATGACCTTAACCCCAGTGGGCTTCAAAATGTCCGAAAGCTGCATAAAACCTGCCTTCTGGCGTTTTTGCCTCTGGATTGCCGTCTAGCGCGGATCAATCCAACCGATATTTCCGTCGTCCCGGCGGTAGACAATATTTATGCCGCCGTGTTTCTCGTTTCGGAAGACCTGCACCGCACCGTGAGCCAATTCCATTTGCATCACGGCCTCGCCGACTGAAAGCGAGGGAATCTTGGTTTCGGTTTCGGCAATGATCATGGCGCCAACTTCGCCGACATCCGCATCATCGTCCGACTCTTCCGTCGGGGCGAGGATATAGGCCGAGCCTAGCGAAAGTTCAACCGGTTCGACTCGTTCCTTGTGATGGTCTTTCAGGCGGCGCTTGTACCGGCGCAGCTGCTTGTCCATCTTTTCGTTGCAGCCATCAAAGGCGGCGTAGATCTCGGTGGCATGATCTCGGGCCTGACAGGTCAGACCGGTTGAAAGGTGCACGATGCACTCGCAGACAAATTCGTGCCCCGATTTGGAAAAGATCACGCTCGCGTCAGTCGGACGCCCGGCATATTTGCCGACAGTTTCTCCAAGCTCGGTTTTGACATGGGTCTGCAGGGCCTCACCAATATCAATCTGCTTTCCGCTGATCTGATACAGCATCGTCTCTCCTTTTCTTTACTAACGCGTAGACTCGGCGCACGGCAAAAAAGCCGCGTTTTTCCGATTTTGGCGTTTACGGGAATCGATGAATTTTCCGGCTTGGCCCCGTCCGTCTGGCGGAAACGCCAGCGCGGAAACGCGAGGGTGGATCGGGTCTTTCATCACCCCTATTTGGCGTCAGCCTCGGCTGGTTTGTCAATGAGTCGCTGAACAACAACAGCGGAAATCAGTAGGTACGGAAATTGGCGCCGAGATACACGCGGCGGACGTTTTCGTCCTTCACCACCTCGTCTGTCGTACCACTCATGAGCACGCGACCATCGTGAAGGATATAGGCGCGATCAACGATCTGGAGGGTTTCCTGAACGTTGTGGTCGGTGATCAGAACGCCAATGCCGCGGTTCTTTAGATCGGCCACGAGGTGGCGGATTTCGCCCACCGCGATCGGATCAACACCAGCAAAAGGTTCGTCGAGCAAGACGTATTTTGGCCCGGCTGCAAGGCAGCGGGCAATCTCGGCACGGCGGCGTTCGCCGCCCGACAGGGCAAGCGCCGGCGCGCGGCGCAGGTGTTCTATCGAAAACTCGGACAAGAGCTGCTCCAGCCGCTCGCGGCGCGCTTTCTTGTCAGGCTCGGTAATCTCGAGAATGGCCAGAATATTGTCTTCGACGTTCAAGCCCCGGAAGATCGACATTTCCTGAGGAAGATACCCGATCCCGAGCTGGGCGCGGCGATACATCGGCAGGGTTGAGACATCGCGCCCATCGATGATGACCTGCCCGCCTTCCGCATTCACGAGGCCTGCAATGGAATAGAAGCACGTCGTCTTGCCCGAGCCATTCGGGCCAAGAAGCGCGACGACCTCACCACGACCAAGCTCGAGGCTTACATCGCGGATAACAGGCCTGCGCCGATAGCTTTTGCGAAGGTTGACGACTCGGAGGCCGACGCTTCCGTCGGTAAGCGTGAGGGACGGCGCGGTGGTCATCAATTGCCGCCCGGCGCAAGAACAGTGCGAACATTGCCCTCGAGGCGGGCGGTTCCGTCGTTGAGAGATACAGTCATCACATCTGCGGACAGGGCCGACGCCCCCATCGTCAATAGAACCGAGCCAGACAGCACAAGAATACCAGTGGTTAGGTCGTAGTTGGCGCTCTCGGCCTCGGCGGCTTCGCTCTCGGTCACGAAAGTGATCCCGCCGCTTGCAACAAATCGGGCTATCGCGCCGGTATCGTCTGAATATTCGACCCGCACCTCTCCTGCGGAGAGCCGGATCGAGCCTTGGCCGATGATAACGTTGCCAATAAAGGTCGCCACGCCGGTGTTTTGATCGACAGAAAGGCTATCGGCGGTCACTTCGATTGCGGCCGATCCATCAAACTCAAAGCCGCTAAGGGCTAGGCTTGTCGCCTGTGCCGAAGCCAGAGCCGGCCAGAGAGCCAAAAGACCGATAGCGAGGATTTTCAGCGACCGCACGTCGAACTCCCTTAATTTCTAGGCTGATATACCAGCCGCACACCGTTTTGGAAAACCATTTGCTGGCCCCCTGCGGCCGCATCACGCAGGATTGTCAGACTTCCTGCAGAGATCTCGCCAAACGGCGCCTGCGCTTCAAGCTCGCCAGCCGTCGTCACCGTACCGCTGCCGATATCGGCGGTGATCCCGCGAGTTTCGAGGCTATAGCCAACGGACGATACGAGCCGGGTCAGGCCCAGAAGGCTTACAGTATTCGTGTTGCCGTCATAGGTCGCCTTCGCGGCCGTGATCTCAACCGAGGCGCCCTGAGGGTCGGACAGAAGAAGGCGGATTTTGTCTATGTTGACGACCCGGATGTCGGCTGGATCGGGCGCGGCGACTCCGGCTGAGACGGTAAAGATTGTTCCGTCATCCGTAATTCCAGAAAATGTTGGTCCGCTGAGGCGGGCAGATCGGGCCATTTCTTCCAGTTGGGAAAGGGGGAGGCTGCTTTGATCCGTGGCCCGGGCAAAGAGGAACAGCGTCGACAGCAGAGCGATCCCCGCCATTGGCAGGATGATTTTGGCCCAGCTCACATAGAGCGAATAGAAATTGTCCTTCGGCGTCACGGATCAAGCCTCGCCGCTGCGCATTCTAGTGCGCGAAAATGTCGATCTCGGGCCAACCCTCGAGATCGAGACGCGCACGCGCCGGCAAGAAATCGAAGCACGATTGCGCAAGCTCGGTCCGCCCCTCGCGGGCCAGCATCTCGTCGAGCGCCTCTTTCAGGCGGTGCAGATAGAGAACGTCGGAGGCCGCATAATCGAGCTGGGCATCCGAGAGGTTCTCGGCGCCCCAGTCGCTTTGCTGCTGCTGCTTGGAGATATCGACGCCGACAAGATCCTGCAGCAGGTATTTTAGGCCATGCCTGTCGGTGAAGGTTCGGGTCATCTTGGACGCGATCTTGGTGCAATAGACTGGAGCCGCCAGCGCGCCAAAGGCATGATACAGCGCTGCAATATCAAAGCGGCCGAAATGGAAGAGCTTGAGCACTTCGGGATCGGTCAGCATCCGGCACAGGTTGGGCGCCTCGGTCTGGCCCTTCTCGACCTGCACCAGATGCACATTGCCGTCGCCGCCCGACATCTGGATCAGGCATAGGCGATCTCGGTGCGGGTTGAGCCCCATCGTCTCGCAGTCGATGGCGACCACCGGCCCCATATCGAGATCGTCGGGAAGATCGCCCTTGTAGAGATAGTTCGCCATGCGCGTGCCTCGTGTGTTTCCACAAGGCAATACGCCCTGCGCGGTCGCGGTGCAACAGAGCGCTTCCCGGCACCGGCGGAGGAAAGCCGGTGCCGGGCCGGGAGGATCAAAGCAAGGCTTCGATCATGGCTCGCGTGTTGTCATAGGTCATCGGCATCGGGTTGCCGCCGACGCTGGGATCGTTCAGCGCCGACTTGGTGAGCGCATCGGCATCGGCGTTCTTGACGCCGATCTCGGACAGGGTCCGCGGGATGCCGAGGCTTGCATTGAACTCGTCGACGAAGGCGCAGAAGCCGTCAAATCCGCCCTTGATACCAAGATAGGCGGCGACCATGTCGAACCGATCCTCGATGGCGGGGCGGTTGAACTTGAGCACCTCGGGCATGCAGACCGCGTTGGTCGTGCCGTGGTGGGTGTTGTGGACCGCGCCGACCGGGTGGCTGATGGCGTGGATCGCACCAAGGCCTTTTTGGAAAGCGGTCGCGCCCATCGCGGCGGCGCTCATCATATGGGCGCGGGCTTCGATATCCGAACCATCGGCATAGGCGCGGGGCAGGTATTCCTTCACAAGGCGCATCCCTTCGAGCGCGATGCCTTGGCTCATCGGGTGATAGTGCGGGCTCGAATAGGCCTCGACACAATGGGCAAAGGCATCAAGGCCTGTGCCTGCGGTGATGAACTTGGGCATGCCTACGGTCAGCTCGGGATCGCAGATGACGACAGAGGGGAGCATCTTGGGATGGAAGATGATCTTCTTCTCGTGAAGCGCGGAATTGGTGATGAGGCCCGCGCGGCCAACTTCGGAGCCGGTGCCCGCGGTCGTCGGTACGGCGACGATCGGATGGATGCCGGCAGGGTTGGCGCGGGTCCACCAGTCGCCGATATCCTCGAAATCCCAAAGGGGGCGGGTCTGGCCGGCCATGAAGGCGATGGTCTTGCCCAGATCGAGCGCCGAGCCGCCGCCAAAGGCGATCACGCCGTCAAAGCCGCCCTCGCGATAGACCTTGAGGCCAGCAGCGACGTTGAGATCGGACGGGTTGGGATCAACCTCCGAAAACATCGCATTGCCGAGGCCTGCGGTCTCGATCAGGGCGCGGGTCTTTGCTGTGATCTCCATGGTCGCAAGACCACGGTCAGTGACCAAGAGCGGCTTGCGGATGCCCGCCACGCGGCAGGCTTCGGCGATCTCGGCAATGCGCCCGGCGCCAAAGCGCACGGAGGTGGGATAGGACCAGTTACCGACGAGTTTCATCATTCATGCTTTCTTGAGGTGATAGGATTTCGGCCTTGTTAGGGCCTGATATGCAAGAACCGAGAGGCCCGCGCCACGGCCGGTATCCTTGCAGCCGGTCCAGCACAGCGCAGGGTCGAGATAGTCGCAGCGGTTCATGAAAACAGTGCCGGTCTCGAGCCGGTCGCCGATGGCCTCGGCGGCGGCAGGATCGCGGGTCCAGATCGAAGCGGTGAGGCCATACTGGCAGTCGTTCATCAGGGCGATGGCTTCTTCGTCGTCCTTGACCTTCATGATGCCGACCACGGGGCCGAAGCTTTCATCCCGCATGACGCGCATCTCGTGGGTTACATTGGTCAGAACCTGCGGCGTGAGATAGGCGCCGCCATCGTCGGCGTTCGAAAGCGGGATATGCGCCACCGCGCCCATCGCCACGGCCTCGTCGATCTGCGCGCGGACCTCGGCGGCGAAGCGCACGTTGGCCATCGGGCCGATGGTAGTGTCGGGGTCGAGCGGATTGCCGAGGCGGTAGGTCTTCACAAGATCAACCGTCTTGGCGACGAACTCGTCATAGAGGCTCTCGTGCACATAGATGCGCTCGATGCCGCAGCAGCACTGGCCCGAATTGAACATCGCGCCGTCGACCAGCGTTTCAACCGCTGCGTCGATATCGGCATCGGCCCGGACATAGCCTGGATCCTTGCCGCCAAGCTCGGTTGAGACGGGGATGAATGTGCCCGCGGCGGCGCGTTCCATCGCCTTGCCGCCTTCCACCGAGCCGGTGAAATTGACGAAGTTCACGGCCCTCTGGCTGATGAGTGCGGCGGTGGTGTCGTGGTCGAGCACGACGTTCTGGAAAACGCCTTCGGGCAGGCCCGCGGCGGCAAAGGCGTCGGCGAGGTGTTCGCCCACCTTAAGGGTCTGGGCCGCGTGCTTGAGGATCACGGTGTTGCCCGCCATGAGCGCCGGAGCAATCGTGTTGATCGCAGTCATGTAGGGATAGTTCCAAGGCGCAACGACGAGGACAACGCCCATCGCCTCGCGCTTGATCATCCGTTTGAACGCGCCGCTGTCTTCGACGAGGTAGGGCTTGAGCGACTCTTCGGCGATCGAGGCCATGTAGGTCAGGCGCTCGTTGAAGCCACGGAATTCGCCGCCATAGCGGATCGGGCGGCCCATCTGATGGGCAAGCTCGTTGGCCATCTGGTCGACCGTCTGGCCGATATAGTCGTTGGCCCTGAGAACCAGATCGACCCGCTCTTGCACCGGACGCGCGGCCCAATCCTTCTGGGCGGCGCGAGCGTGGGCGGCGGCGGCAAAGGCCGCACCTTCGCTCAGCGCCTCGCGTTCGAGATAAACCGATCCGTCGATCGGCGAGATGCAGCGAACCATCTTGCCCATGTCAGGCCCTTTCAAAACCGCGGGCGATCTCCCAATCGGTGACCACCTTGTCAAACTCTTCCTGTTCCCACTCGGCGCAGCGGACATAGTGATTGACCACCCAGTCGCCCATCGCCTCGCGCAGCATCTTTGAGCCGCGCAGCGCTTCGGTCGCGTCGCGCAGGTTCGAGGGGATATGCTGCACGCTTGCGTCGTCGTAAATATCGCCCTTGGTGGGGCCGGCGAGTTTCAGCTTGTCTTCCATCCCCTTGATTCCGGCGGCCAGAAGGGCGGCCTGCGCGAGGTAGGGGTTCATGTCCGAGCCGCCGATGCGGCATTCGATCCGAACAGCCTTGGAGCCCTCGCCGCAGAGGCGGAAACCGGCGGTGCGGTTGTCGATCGACCAGGCGATCTTGGTGGGGGCGAAGGTGCCTTTCATGAAGCGCTTGTAGCTGTTGATATAGGGCGCGAAGAACACGGTGCTTTCTGCGGCATAGGCCAGAAGGCCCGCAACGAAGCTTTCCATCAAGTCCGACATTCCATGCGGCCCTTTGGGATCGTGGAAGACGTTCTTGCCGTCTTTCCAAAGCGACATATGCACATGGCTCGAGCTGCCGGTTCGCTCGTGATGCCATTTGGGCAGGAAGGTCGCCGAGACGCCGTTGGCCCAAGCGATCTCTTTGACCGCGTGCTTGGCGATCGTGTGGTGATCGGCGCAAAGCACGGCCTCGGCGTATTTGATGTTGAGCTCCTCCTGCCCCGCTTCGGCCTCGCCTTTCGTGTTCTCAACCGGAATGCCGGCTGCAAAGAGGTGATTGCGCAGGGGCCGCATCACGGCCTCTTCCTTCGAGGTCTGAAGGATGTGGTAATCCTCGTTGTAGGCGCTGATCGGTTT
>JBFEXG010000132.1:0-6830 GCA_041546005.1 Paracoccaceae bacterium | reverse complement strand
TGCGGCAAGAGCACGCTCGCTTTCGCGATCTCCAATTTGCACGGTGCGCCGGCGTTGATCAGCGAAGGCGAGATCCTGTTCGACAATCGCGACGTTCTGAAGATGTCGTCCGAAGAACTGCGTCGCTTCCGTTGGAACGACGCCTCGATGGTGTTCCAAAGTGCCATGAACGCGTTGAACCCTGTCATCACTGTCGGCGCGCAGATCACCGATGTGATCCTGGCGCACAAGAAGGTGAGCGTCGAAGAAGCTTGGGAGCGCGGCGAGCAGCTCTTGGAAACCGTCGGTATTCACAGCTCGCGCATGACCTCATACCCCCACCAGCTTTCGGGCGGGATGCGCCAGCGGGTGGTCATCGCCATTGCCCTCGCTCTGCGACCGCGCCTGATCATCATGGACGAGCCGACCACGGCGCTCGATGTGGTGGTCGAACGCGAGATCATGGACGAGCTCTATTCGCTCAAGCAGGAATATGGCTTTGCGATCCTCTTCATCTCGCACGACCTTTCTCTGATGGGCGAGATCGCCGACCGGATCGGCATCATGTATGCGGGCCGGCTTGTCGAATTGGGCGCCTCTGCGGACATCCTCTCAAAGCCGATCCATCCCTATACGAAGGGCCTCGTCGCCTCTTTCCCGACCATTCATGGCCCCAAGGTCCGGCTTGAAGGCATCCCCGGAAATCCGCCGAGCTTGCTCGATCTCCCGTCAGGATGCGCCTTTGCCCCCCGATGCAGCCTGCGGTCGGAGATCTGCGAAAGGGTCGTGCCCGGCCTAAAGCCGCACGGGCCGCGCATCGCGGCTTGCCATGCTCTCGACGCTAAGGAGAGTGCGCTATGAACGCCGCGTCCAAGCAAAGCGAACTTGTCGCCGAAGAAGTCTATATCGATTTTCGCGTCGGCGGATCGCTTTTCAAACCCAAGCTTCTCCGCGCTGTCAGCGAGGTGAGTTTCACGCTCAAAGCGGGCGAGGCTCTAGCCATTGTGGGCGAGTCTGGCAGCGGCAAGAGCACGGTCGCACGTGCGCTGTGTCGTGTTCATCGGCCGACCGCCGGCAAAGTTACGCTCGATGGCGAGGATATCCTGAACCACCCGAACTGGAGCCACCAAAGAGATTTTGCGCAGGCCGTGCAGATGATCTTTCAAGACCCGTTCAGCTCGCTCAATCCGGTTCATACCATCCGTCACCATTTGCTGAGGCCGGTCCGCCTGCACGGCGATCTGTCTCGCGCTGAAACAGATGCCCGGATCCATGAGATCCTCGAGAGGGTCGGGCTGACGCCCGCCGACAGGATCGCCGCCAAGTTTCCGCACGAGCTCTCCGGCGGGCAGCGGCAGCGGGTTGCAATTGCACGAGCGCTTGCAGTTGGCGCTCGCTTTATTCTGGCCGATGAGCCGATCTCGATGCTCGATGTGTCGATCCGCCTCGGCATCCTCAACCTGATGCACGACATGAAGAAGGATGGCGTGGGCTTCATGTATATCACCCACGACATCGCCACCGCCCGCTACTTCGCCGAGCGAACCGCTGTCATGTATGTCGGCCATATGGTCGAATGGGGCGAGAGCGATGCCGTCACCCAAACGCCGCGCCATCCCTATACGCAGCTTCTTCTGAGCGCGGTTCCCGAGGTTGGCCGCCGCGAAAAGGCACCGCTCAAAGCCAAAAAGGCCGAAATCCCCATTCGTACGCCGCAGAGCATTGGCTGCCCCTTTGTCGAGAGGTGCCCCCATGTCGAGAACCGCTGCCGGGCGTCCATGCCACCTGTACGGCAATTGGCCGACGATCATTTCGTCCGCTGTTTCCAATTCGAATAGTCCCACCAGCATCAGCCTGTGAAGAGAAGACCCATGAACACATCCGCCCAAGAAATCGCTGCCGCTCAGGATCTAGAAGCCAAGGTTGAGGCATTCCTGTCGAAAATGACACTTGAAGAGCAGGTGCTCCTCTTGTCGGGCGAAGATCATTGGTCATTGCCCGCGCTGCCCCGGCTTGGCCTTGGCAAACTTCGGGTCACCGATGGCCCGAACGGCGCACGCGGCAGTGGTTCGGCGGTGCAGGGATCAACGTCCGCAGCCTTTCCGGTTGCCATCTCTCTCGGGGCGACATGGAACATCGAATTGGCCCACGAGATTGGCAAGGCGCTTGCCGAAGAGGTCAAGACCAAGGACGCGCAGGTCTCGCTCGCGCCAACGGTCAACATGCACCGCAGTGTGGCGAACGGCCGGAATTTTGAATGCTTCTCCGAAGATCCGGAGCTTTCCGCCGATCTGACAGCGGCCTTTATCAACGGTCTGCAAGGCGAAGGGATCGCCGCGACGGTCAAGCATTTCGCGGGCAATGAATCCGAGGTCGAGCGAACCACCATCAACTCGGTGATCGACGAGCGGACTTTGCGCGAGGTTTATCTCCGGCCCTTTGAGGCTGCCGTGAAAGACGGCAAGGCTTGGGGTGTCATGTCCTCCTACAACAAGCTCAACGGCACCTATACCGCCGAGAACAAGTGGCTGCTGACAGATGTTCTGCGCGATGACTGGGGATTCGACGGGGCGGTGATGTCGGATTGGTTCGGTTCGCGGACTACGGCTCCCACCGTCAATGCCGGTCTCGATATCGAAATGCCGGGGCCGACACGGGATCGCGGCGCCAAGCTGGTCGCTGCGGTGAACGCAGGCGAAGTGAGCGCCGAGACCGTTCGCGAGCGCGCTCGCGCCGTGCTGCGGCTCATGGGCCGCGTCGGGATTCTCGATGAGGCTCCGAGCTTCAATGAACGCTCTGTTGATCGCCCCGAGCATCGTGCCTTGATCCGCAAGGCGGGCGCGGAAGGCATTGTGCTTCTCAAGAACAAAGGCCTCCTGCCAATCGGCGGTGCCAAGAAGATCGCTGCGATCGGCCCCAACACAAAGATCGCCCAGATCATGGGCGGCGGCTCGTCACAGCTGAACCCGCATTATCGCGTTTCGCCGTGGGATGCTCTGGTCGGGCGTCTTGGCGGCGATGCTTTGGTCTATGCCCCCGGCTGTCAGAACCATCGTTGGGAGCCGATCCTTCAGGGGCATATGGATATCGAGTATTACGCCACAAACGATCTCTCCGGTCCGGTGATCGCACGCGGCGTTGGCAAGGCATCCGTCGATTTCTGGAACCCGCCGCAAGAAGGCGGAAAGATCGACCCGAAGAATTTCTCGGCGCGGGTCAAAACCGATTTTACGGCCGAGACGACGGGGCGCTATTCCTTCGGGCTTCACGCCGCCGGTCGCGCGCGCCTCTATGTTGACGGCACACTCGTTGTCGATGTTTGGGATAGTTGGACCAAGGGCCGGACCTTCTTTGAAGAAGGATGCGACGAGGTTACAGGCACAATCCGCCTTGAGGCGGGCAAAACCTATGAGATCGTCATGGATTTCGCGACCGTGCCTGCGTCAAACCTGTCGAACCCGGCTTTCCGCTTCGGCGTTTCGATGCCGCTGGGCGATGCGGCGATTGAGGAAGCCGTCAGCGCGGCAAAGGCTGCGGATATCGTGCTTCTCTTCGTTGGGCGCAACGGCGAATGGGACACCGAAGGCTCGGACCTTGATCATATCCGCCTGCCGGGGCGGCAAGACGAGCTGATCGCCAAGGTGGCCGAGGCCAACGACAACGTTGTCGTCGTCCTGCAAACCGGCGGACCGATCGAGATGCCGTGGCTCGACAAGGTTGGCGCTGTCTTGCAGGGCTGGTATCCGGGACAGGAAGCCGGCAACGCCATCGCCGACGTCCTTTTCGGCGATGCCGAGCCGGGCGGGCGGCTACCCCAGACTTTCCCAGTTCGTTGGGAAGACAACCCGACCTATACCGATGATCCGGAAATCTACCCCGGCAAAGACGGGCGCGTCCGCTATGCCGAAGGTGTGTTCATCGGCCATCGGCACTATGACGCCAAAGGGATCACCCCGATGTTCCCCTTCGGCTTTGGCCTTTCCTACACCGAGTTTGATCTCACCGGCATCGAGGTCGCAGCCGGCCCCGACGAGGTCATCGTCTCGACCACCCTCCGCAATATCGGCGGAAGAGAAGGATCGACCGTGGTTCAGCTCTATGTCGGCGAAGAAAGGCCCAAGGTGGCGCGGCCCCTGCGCGAGTTGAAAAGCTTTGCCAAGGTATCGTTAGCTCCCGGCGAGAGCCGCCAAGTTAGCTTGAAACTTTCACCCCGCGATTTTGCCTATTTCGACGTGACCGCCGGCGTCTGGAGGATCGACGCGGGCAACTTCAAACTTTGGCTCGGTTTTTCCGCCGCCGATTTGCGCGCTGAAACCTCCCTGTCGCGCCCGTCGCGCACGATCTCCAAACAGCAGTGACCAATGCCATGCCGAGACTAACCTCCCAAACGCTCGCAACAGCTTTCATCGCCTGTCTCGCCTTCACCGGAGTAGCCGCTGCTGAAAGCCCCGCTGCTTTGGTCGGGCAAGGCTGGGAGCTTGTCTGGAACGACGAGTTCGACGGTGAAGCCATCGACCCAACAAAATGGTCATGGGAGACCAATTGCTGGGGCGGCGGGAATAACGAGTTGCAGTGCTACACGGACCGGTCGGACAATTCCTTCCTGCGCGATGGCAAACTGGTGATCCGTGCCCAGAAGGAAGATTTCACCGGCCCTGCCGAACCGCTTGATTGGAACTCGGGCGCGGGCGACCGCACGCTCCCCTATACCTCGGCGCGGCTTAGAACCCTGAACAAAGGCGACTGGACTTACGGGCGCTTTGAAATTCGGGCCAAGTTGCCGGGCGGGCAGGGCATCTGGCCCGCCATCTGGATGCTGCCGAGCGACTGGGTCTACGGGGCGTGGGCCGCGAGCGGCGAGATGGACATTCTCGAGGCGGTCAACCTCACCGACGAGGCCGACAAAATCATCCATGGCACCCTTCACTATGGCCGCGAATGGCCGGCCAATGTGCAAAGCGGCGCGAGCTATGATTTCGGCGACGTCGATCCGCGCGAGACCTTCCACACCTATGCCGTTGAATGGGGCAAGCGCGAAATCCGCTGGTATGTCGACGATGTGCATTATGCGACGCAAAAATCATCGGGCTGGTATTCGCAGGTTCTGGGCGACGATGGCTTCTTTCAGGACGTTCCGGGCGATGCGCCGTTCGACCAGCGGTTTCACCTTCTGCTGAACATCGCCGTTGGCGGCAACTGGCCCGGCCCTCCGGATGAAACGACCCAGCTGCCGGTCGAGTTCGAGATTGACCACGTTCGCGTTTTCCAATGCGTGGATGACCCCCAGACCCTGAACGCTTGCGCCACTCGAGATCGCTCGGCCACGCGCGTGTTCGGCAATGTGGCGCCGGAAATCCTCCGGGTCGAATACGATCCGAACGTGATGAACGCAGAGGTTGTCACTCTCTTTGGCGACGAAGATCTGAGCCCGTTCGCGCTTGGCCAATACGTCGCCAATGGCACAGTCGGCATGGCCCGCGTCGAGGAAGAGGGCAGGGGGCTGGTGACAGAGCTTCGGTTCGAAACCGACGAGTCAGTGGTCTATTGGCAGGCGCCCTTCGGATTTGACCTGAGCGCATTTGACCGGATCGAGTTTGACGTCAAAGTGGTGGCCGATCCGCGCGATGACGGTGGCCTGATGATGAAGATGGACTGCTTCTATCCCTGCGGGACCGGCGATTTTCCGATCGAGCCCGCGGAAATCGGAGAGTGGAAAAGCTTCAGCATTCCGCTCGCAGATCTCGTCAGCAACCCGGGGTCGTCGCTAGATCTTAGCAACGTCAACACCCCCCTTGTCATCTTTCCGAACTGGGGCAACCAGAAGGGTGTCGTGCTGAGGGTTGATGACCTGCGCCTTGTAAGGTGACTTAGGAACGGCCGGGTCAAAGCGCGGGTCTTTCGTTTCCGACGCCATTGCTCGCCTCGGCGCTTCTCTCCGGCTATCTTGGTGGCGACGCGTTCAACGTTTTCGAAACCGAGCCCTTGACCATTGGAGCCGCTCAACTCTTCTGTGAGATCAGAAATCCCATTCTCACTCCGCATATCGCGGGGGTCACAGAGGACAGCAATTCCCGTGTCAGCAAGATGATCGCCGATCTCGTGCAGGACCGGATGCAATAGGAGAGACCATGGCCAAGACCATAGACAGAAAGATCATCTCGGACCTGACCGCGGCCGGCATAGATTTCGTGACCTCGGTGCCCTGCAAGCAGCTCGCTGGGGTGATCGAGGTTCTCAACGAAACGCCTCAGATCCTGCACGTCCCGTCAAACAAGGAAGACGAGGGCATGGGCCTTTGCGCGGGGGCCTATATGGGTGGCTCTCGGCCGGCGATCATTATGCAGAACACAGCGCTCGGGGTCGTCGTCAATACGCTGGCGACACTGATCCAGTTCTACCAGATCCCGCTGCCGATGCTGATTTCCTATCGCGGCGAAGTAGGCGAGCCGGTGGCCTGTCAGGTCGAGATGGCGCTTCACACCAAGGCGATCCTCAACCAGCTCCATATTCCAACCTATCACTTCCACAAGGCAGCCGACGTTGAAGAGCTGCCGGGGATCCTGAGCTATACCCAGATGTGCAGCAAACCTGGTGCCATCCTGACCGACGCCACATTCTGGAGGACCGCGCAATGATCCGCTACGAGGTTTTGAAAACCCTGCTTCCGGTGATTTCCGAGGAGCTGGTGGTCTGCAATATCGGCTCGCCGAGCCAAGAGCTGCACGCGCTGGATGATCGGCCGACGAATTTCTATATGCTGGGGACGATGGGCCTGGCCTCGTCGATCGGCTTCGGCCTTGCTCTCGTGCAGGACAAGCCGGTGATTTCGATTGATGGCGATGGCTCTGTTT
>JBFEXG010000357.1:0-2160 GCA_041546005.1 Paracoccaceae bacterium | reverse complement strand
GCGGCTGTCTGGAAATCGACTGACGCAGGGCAGACATGGAGTGCGAAGCGCGAGGGGCTACCGCAGGAGAACTGCTTTTTCACGGTGCTTCGGCAAGCGATGGCGGGCGATTCCGCCGAGCCTGCGGGGCTCTATTTCGGGACAAATTCAGGCTCCGTCTTTGCCAGCACAGATGAAGGCGAAAACTGGCAGGAGATTGCCCGCCATTTGCCCACGGTGCTGGCCGTCGAGGCCATGGGGTAGGCGGGGGCGCTTGCCCCCCCAGTGGCCCCTCAGGCGAAAGCCGCCCGCAGCGCGATCTCGACCATATCGCCGAAGGAGCGTTCGCGATCTTCGCTCGGGAGCGCTTCGTGCGTTTTGAGGTGGTCAGACACGGTTAGAACCGCGAGCGCCCGGCGCTTGTAGCGGGCGGCGAGGATGTATAGCTCGGCTGCTTCCATTTCGACGCCAAGGACGCCGTGGCGCTCCATCTCGGCGGTCAGGTCGGGGCGCTCGTCGTAGAAGACATCCGAGGAATAGATGCCGCCCACATGGGTGCGCACGCCCAGATCCTTGGCTGCCGCGGCGGCGGCGGCGAGAAGGCCGTAGTCGGCGCAGGGCGCAAAGCTCAGCTCGCGGAAGATGCCGCGCGAGGGGGTCGAGACGGTGCTGGCGGTCATGGCGAGGATCACATCGCGCACGGCCACATCATCCTGCATCCCGCCGCAGGACCCGATGCGGATGAGCGTCTGGGCGCCGAAATCGCGGATTAGCTCGTTGGCATAGATCGACAGCGACGGCATCCCCATGCCCGACCCTTGGATCGTCACCCGGTGGCCATTCCATGTGCCGGTAAAGCCCAGCATCCCGCGCACCTGATTGACGCAGACCGCATCCTTGAGAAAAGTCTCGGCGGCCCATTTGGCGCGATAGGGATCGCCGGGCATGAGTACGGTTTCCGCAATTTCGCCGGGTTTGGCGCCGATATGAACTGTCATCTGTGTGATCCTTGAATATAGAGGCCGCGCGGCTTGCAATGGCTGAGCAGGATATCACAGGGTGGTAGCTTGAAGGCCGGTTGGGCTTCAACGGAAAAACGACGGGCAGGATTAACGTGGCGATGAAGTGGCAGGTTGCAGGGGCGTTGGCGCTGTTGCTTGGGGCAGGCCCTCTTGCGGCGCAGGATGCGGCGGAAATGGCGCTGGCGCGGGAGACATTGACTGCGCTTCAAGCGCTTTCCTTCATCAAAGAGCGCGAGTTCTGTGGCTTTATCGGCTATGATGCCCAAGGTGTCTTGCGGGCGACACGGGCGGTTCAGGGCGATGAAGCGACCTGTCTGGCCGATCTTCCGGAGGATATGGCAGTGACAGCCTCCTACCACACGCACGGCGGGTTTGATCCGGACTACTTTGGAGAGATCCCGAGCGATATCGATGTGCAGGGCGATGCTGCGCTTTGGATCAATGGCTATGTCTCGACGCCGGGCGGGCGGTTTTGGTTTGTTGACAGCCGCGCGATGGAGGTGCGCCTCTTGTGTGGCCTTTCGTGCCTGCCGACAGCGCCCAACTACCGGAAAGGCACAAACGGGCCGATCGCGTCGAGGTATTCCTACGACGCGCTCGTCCGCAAATTGCAGGGGCGAAACTAGATCGCCATCGACTCCGGATCGGCACCGGCAGCGACCGCATCTTTGAACCAGACAGGCTGACGGCCCTTGCCGGTCCAGGTTTGCGAGGCGTCTGCCGGATTCTTATAGCGCGGCACACCCGCCTTCTTGGGCTTGGCTGCTTTTGCGCCGGGTTTGCGGCCGCGTTTCTTGGGGGCGGCAACTTCGCCACCGGTCAATTGGGCGAGGCTAAAGCCATGAGCAGCAGCGGCCTTTTCGGCGGCTTTGATCGCGGCATCCATTTCACGGGTCGAAACCTGTTCCAGAGCCTTGTCGACATCGGCGCGCAGCTTCTCAAGCTCTTTGCGCGACATTCCTTTGAGATTGATCTTCATTTGTTACCCCGAAAAAAGCCCGGCATGGTGCCGAGGCCAAACAACCTCCGTTATAGCCCAATTCATTTAGAAAGGACTAACTTTCCTTTTGGATAGGAAAATCGGCTATTCGGCGGCGATTTTCGAAGGATCAGCGAGAGAAACAATATCACTCATGATTCGATTTAAGTCGAAATCCTT
>JBFEXG010000088.1:0-8931 GCA_041546005.1 Paracoccaceae bacterium | reverse complement strand
TTAGCGAATGACTATGGAACAGAACCCTCTTCGGGTCGACGAACTTATTGCCGGCCATCTGAACCGTCTACCCCGCCCTTTTTGTCTCAGGAACTTCCCGCTCTATGAAGAGAAGTTCCTTCGCAGAATAAAAACCAAATAGTGTCCCGACCAAAAGACGTGGCGCGATGGCCAGCTCCGTCCAAGCCCGCATAAGACGGCTCCGGATGCTCGAGGCCTCTGCGACCGGCTCGTTCTGGATTGAGGAAACCAGCCCTTTCCTAGGCTGGATCAACGCCGGGAAAAGCTGCTGAATCTTGATGCGGCCAAATAGCTTTGAGACGTTCGGATTGAACAGAATATGGTCGATCGGCATGTTGGGATGGGGACAAAGATCGAGCACCATGCGGGCCGCTGGGGCCGAGACGAGGTAACCGGCTGTTCCGTAATGAATGCCCACAAGATCGTGGACGGAGAATATCCCAGTCGAGAGCGATGGACGGCGGCGGATTATGAGTCGCTTCTTCGCTCCTCGAGGTGTTTGGCGATTGAGGTTGAGCAGATCGAAACTGCCAGCGTTTAACAGCTTGCCAAGATCTTCGGAAAAGGTCGGGGCAAGGATCGCGTCATCCTCTAGAACGAGAGCGTACTCACTTCCTGTTTCGAGAAAGGCTTTGAAAATCTCAAAGTGACCCGCAGTGCAGGCTCGCGCACCGCGTGTCATTCGGGGGATAGGGCCTTGGGGGGCAATGAGTTTGTCCAGCTCCTCGTCGGAGAGGTTCGAGCCATCGACCGCCGGAAACCTCACCCATTTGATCCCCTGCCCGTCGAGCTGCTCTGCCATCCAGTTCAATCGGTCTGGGTGGCGCTCAAGGTTCAGCACATACGTTGTCAGTTTGGCCATTCGCGCCTCGGGCAAGCTTTGACTTTTAGCCATAGCTGGCGCGCCGAAGTTTGACAAACCCTCCCTCAAAAATCCGTCGGCGCCCCGCCTTCGGCCTTCCGCCGCGCCACAAACTCCGCAAGCTCCTCGCGCACGGCCACATCCATCGGCGGCTCTTCAAAGTGGGTCAGAATGTCCTTGTACATCCGGTGCGCCCGTTCAGGTGTCCAGACTGATCCTGCAAGCTCCCAGGCCTCGAAGTTGCGCCAATCGCTGACGAAGGGCTGGTAGAAGGCGCTCTCATAGCGGTCTTGCGTGTGCTGGATGCCGAAATAGTGGCCGTTCGGGCCGACCTCCTTGATCGCATCGAAGGCGATATCCTCGGGGCCGGTGGCGACGACCTCGGGCTCCATATAGCGCTGGATCATCTGCAAGACTTCGCAATCCATGATGAACTTCTCGGGGCAGGCGATCAGCCCGCCCTCAAGCCATCCGGCCGCGTGATAGACGACGTTGGTGCCCGATTGCACCGCCGACCAAAGGCTGTTCGAGGTTTCCCACATGGCCTGACCATCCGGCACGTTCGCCGCGCAGACGCCCGAGGCGCGCATCGGCAGGCCGTAGAACCGCGCCATCTGGCCGGTCATCTGGGTCGCGCGCATATATTCGGGCGTGCCAAAGGCGGGCGCGCCGGATTTCATATCGACGTTCGAGGTGAAGGTGCCGATCACGCAGGCGCAGCCGGGGCGGACATACTGGAAAAGGGCGATGGCCGAGAGGGCTTCGGCGATCGACAAAGTCACCGCGCCCGACATCGTCACCGGCGCCATTGCGCCCGCCAATGTAAAGGGCGTCACATAGACCGCCTGCCCCTTGCGGATCAGCCGCAGACAGCCATCGATCATCGGCTGGTCGTGCTTGAGGGGCGATGTCGAGTTGATGTTGGTATACATCCGCGGCTTTTCGGCGAATTCCTCTTCGGAAAGGCCACTGGCGATGCGCACCATCTCCATCACGTCTTCGACGCGTTCTTTGCCCAGCGAATAGGCGTGGGCCACCTTGTCGGTCAGCGTCAGCTTGTCGAACACCACATCGAGGTGCCGGACAGAGGCGTGCACATCGACCGGCTCGACCGGATAGCCGCCGGCGAAGTGGATGCAGTTGAAATGCTGGGTCAGGCGCAGAAGGTTGGCACATTGCTCGCGTGTGCCGGAAACCTTCTTGCCAAGTTCGAGGTCATAGTAGTTGGGTGGCGACGAGACATTGCCAAAGAGGATATGATTGCCACCAACGATGATCTCGCGGTCGGGGTTGCGTGGCGTGATGGTGAATTGCGATGGCGCCTTGCGCACCATTTCCATCACCCAATCACGCCCCATCCGCACGTTGGAACCGTTGACGATACAACCCGCTTCTTTGAAGATCTCGATGGCTTCTTCATTGTAGAATTCGATGCCGATCTCTTCGAGGATCCGCATCGCGCCATCGTGGATCGCCAGAACGCCTTCCTCGCGCAAGGGTTCGGTCGGGCGGTCCGTATTGAGCGGGATGCGCCACGGCATTTGCGGGAAAAGTTCTTGGCTGCGGCGCGCGGTGTTGGCGGCGCGGCCACCATGGCGGCGTTTACGGGCAGGGGTATCGTCCATGGGGCTCTCCGAGAAGTCGATGCCCAAATCTGACAGCAGCCCCCGCCGCCTTCGTCACGATATGCGACAACTAGCGTCGGTTTTGGAACGCGCCCTGCCTAGCACCAACTTGCATCGTCGCTATTGGGCGCGCGGAGTAGCTCGTTGAGGTTCGCCTCGATCAGGCGATAGCCGACATTGCCATAGAGAATCTGTCGGCCTGCGTTCATCAGGAAGGTCGGGCTGCCGCTGATCTTGTTTTCCTCGGCAAGCTTGGTGTCGGCACCCAACGCGGCGATGGCCGCACCTGAACGCATCTGCGCCTCGATGGGCGCGAGCGGCAGGCCAAGCTCTTCGGCCACCGCCGCCTGCACTTGCCAGTCGGAGATATCGCGGCCTTGCGCGAAGAATGCCTGCCGAAGCGCCCAGGTGGCGCGGTAATAGGCGCTTTGGCGAAGCGGTGTGGCGGGATCATCTGTCAAAGCAACGGCTTTCAGAAAATGGTGCGCGGCGAGCGAACTCTTCGGGCGGATAGTGCGCCAGACGTCGGGATGAAGCGTCACATGGGGAAAGCCCGAGGCGACCTTCTCGACATGTGCGCCGTAGGCGTCGATCCCGCCGCGGCCCGCCCAACCCTTTTCCAGCTTGCCGATCGCATCAGGAAAGACCGGGACGAAATGCATGGCAAATTCTACTCGATCGTCAAACTTGCGGGTGGCCTCTTCGAGCCTGGCGTGGGCGACATAGGCCCAGATGCACAAGACATCGGAATAATGCTGGACGACGGGAAGGCTCATGGCTGGCTCCTTCAGGGTTGGCCCGCAATCCACGCGGGCAGTTCGGCAATGGAATTGAGCACCACATCGGCGTGCGGCTCAAGCGCCTCGCGGCGGGCGGGGCCGGTGAGAACGCCTACAGTGGTAAAGCCGGCAGCCTTGCCGGCATGAATATCGTGCAGGCTGTCGCCGATCATGGCGCAGTCTTTAGGATTGAGCCCCACGCTCTGCCCGAAGGCCAGAAGTGGGCCCGGCGCCGGTTTGGCGCCATGGCCGCTATCGTAGCCGGCGACGAAATCGAAATCGTCGAGCACGCCCGCCTTCGCAAGGTGTGCCCGAGCGGCGGATTCAGAATCGTTGGTGGCAAGGCCCACCTTGAGACCCATCGACTTCAGCTCGCTCGCAAAAGGGCGAAGCGGCGTCGCCTCAACTTGCGGAGCCGTTTCGCTCAGGAGGCTCATCCGGTTGATCAATGCGTCCAGATCACTGTCGGCCGAAAACGGCAGGACATGGCGCGCCAATGTCGCGACTGTTTCCGCAATAACAATCGAGCCGGGCAGAAATGCGCCGGCATCGAGATCGTAGCCCAGGATTCTAGCAAGCTCGTCACGGCGCGCCGCATCGCCTGCGGTCTCGTTCTCGATCAACCGTTGGGTCCAGTTGCCCCAGGTGGCGTTGAAATCGAAAAGCGTCCCGTCCTTGTCAAACAGCACGCCGCGGATCTTATACATTACGTTCTCCTGATGTATGGGAAATGTGGGCTTGGGCGCAGAGTGTCAAGGCCTAGGTCCAGTGAACCATCTCAGCGCCCGGCAAGGCATATCGAGCCCGAAGCGGAGCATCATAAGGATGGCCAAAAGAATCGCAAAAAGCACGAACCCAGGCGTCGTCGGAGGTCAGAAATTCGAGCACAGAGGCCAGAAACACCGGATCAGCGGCACGCGCCCTGAGGTCGTCAATTCCCGCACCCGAAGTTGCCAAAAAAGATGAAAATAGATCCTCTTGCGACGAAAGCCACCCAAGAGATTGAATTGCAAAGATTTCCGCCTGTTCTGGTGTCACGTTTGCGCCCTGTTATCCGAAACAGTTTCTTAACCAATCGAGTTCAAATTTAGCCAAACTCGATTGTATTTAAATTGTCCGGAGGTCAGGATGTCGGGTCGCGTGATGATTGTCGATCCTGTTTCGACCAATCGCATTGTTCTTAAGGTCAAGCTTTTGGCAGCCCGCTATGGGGTGATCCCCTGCGCCAACTTTGCCGAAGCGCTCGAGCGGCTGGATGGCGAAATCCCCGACCTCATTCTGGTCGAGGCAAGCCAGCTTTCCTCTGGCCTTGCCGGTTTTTGCGCCAAGTTGCGGCAGGATCGTCGCTATGTCGATATCCCTGTCCTAGGGCTTGGTCAGTTTGCCGATAGCTACGCACGACTGGCAGCGCTGGCTGCAGGAGCGGACGATATTCTTCCAAAGCCTTTTTGCGATGCTCTGCTTCTGGCGATGATCCGGGGCCTTGTGCGGTCGCGCGACGAGGCACGCGAAGCTCTTTTGTCTGATGAGACGCGCACCGCACTAGGTTTTTCGGAAAGCGCTATCGGATTTGATCATGCCGGTTCGGTTGCAATCGTCTGCGACGATGAACTCGGCGGCCAAAGGTTCGGACACCTTTTGAACGGTTTGCGATCCGGACAGGCCAGCACGATGACCCCGACAGAGGCGCTGGAACTGCGAGGCAAAGCTGTTCCTGATCTCTTTGTGCTCGACGCGCGCGGCGCTTTGGCCAGAAACGCCGCCGAAGTTGTTTATCAACTGATTGCCGATCTTCGCAGTCGGACGGAAACTCGCAACGCGGCGCAGCTCGTGGTCTTGCCTGCCGGGTCTTCGGCGATGGCCGCGATGGCGCTTGATCTTGGTGCCAGTGCGACGGCAACGGCCGACGCTGCGCCAGAAGAAATGGTGCTCCGCTCGCGCACTCTTCTGGCGCGCAAGGCCAGACAGGACCGGGTCCGCGATACGCTGAAATCCGGGCTCGAAGCGGCGATGACAGATCCGCTCACCGGCCTGAGCAACCGGCGCTATGCCATGTCGCACCTTGCCGGTCTCGCAGAGCGGGCTGTCGAGACCGGCCGCAACCTCGCGGTCATGGTCCTCGATATTGACCATTTCAAGCGCATCAATGACACGCACGGCCACGCCGCGGGCGATCAGGTTCTGGTGGGCGTGGCGGATATCCTGCGACGGAACCTGCGCGCGATCGATTTGGTGGCGCGGGTCGGTGGCGAGGAGTTTCTCATCGCCATGCCGGACGCCTCGGCCGAAGCCGCGCACGCCGCGGCCGAACGGGTTCGGCAGAAAATAGCCTCGGCCGATTTCGGCAGCAGCGAGGCGGGCGTTCTGAACGTGACGCTTTCGGTCGGCATCGCCCTTGGCACTGCGGATCAGGTAGTCGGCGGCAAATCGGGCGTCGAAGACCTGATCCTAAGCGCCGACGCCGCGCTTTACCGTTCAAAGGCCGCGGGGCGAAATACTGTGACGTTTGGACAGACGGCTGCCTGATCGTCAGTCGTCGTCGTGACCACTCCACTGGCGCGACAGGCGGCGCGCAAATTGCTGGCGCTGCTGTGGGCTCATCAAGGCGATCCGCTGGAGCAACAGATCCTGCCCGACCTGCATCGCCTGCACACCGCGTTGGCGCTCGGCGGCAAAGATCCTGTCCAACGCCAGAGGATCAAACGGTTCGGCAACCAGAGCCTCGAGAAAGGCGCTGCGGATGCGGGTCATTTCCTGCGCTCCGCTTCGCCCGACCTCGGGACGTTCACGGAGTTCACCTGCAAGCCCGCGCCGATCTTCAATCGACATCGCGCGGGCAAACGGCCCTAGATCAGCGTTGAAGCCTTGCGGGCCCATCATGTGACGGCCCGAGGCAATCCCACCGGCGATCATGCCGACGATCAGAACATTAAACGCCAGCGACACACCAAGAGCGATCCGAAGGCTTCGGCTGCTAGGCACCGGCTGCCTCGCGTCGCCCGCGGGCCGTGTAGTATCGTTCGTCATGCCTAGATCCCCATCCCAAGGACATCATCTGCCGAAAAGATCTGCAATGTCACGCTACTCCCGAAGAAGACGTCGGTCACGCTCTCGAGCGCTGCAGGTGGAGCGATGCCAAGCCAGACGCCCGCCGCGGCAACGGCAGCAAGGCCCCCGGCCCCTGCCCAGCCGCCAAGGGCGGTCCAGAACGGCGACAAGATCCCCGAACTGCCCCGCGAAGGCGGGGGAGAAGCGGCAGGCGCCTGAATGCGTGCCGCATCGGCCAAAACCCGTGCCATCAGGTCCGATGTGGGTTCGGCCTTTTGGCTCGCCACCTCGGTAAAGAGGGCGTCAAGGTCGTCCATTTCACTCTTGTCCGGTTCAATCGTCATCTTCGATCCCCAGGTCTTCGCGGCGGCCCGCAAGTATCGCGGCGAGCCCCCTTTTACCACGCGCGGTCAAACTCTCGACCGCTTCTATCCCGATCTCCATCACTTCGGCGATCTCGGGGTTCGACAGGCCCTCCAGATGGCGCAGCGCCACCGCTTCGGCCTGTCTTGGCGGCAGCTGCGCCAGCGCGTCGCTCAGCGCTTTGGCCCGTGCCTCCGTCTGCATCCGTGCCAAGACCGATGGCTGCCCGTCGGCGGGCTCGGACACCGCATCGAGCGGCACCGAGCGTTTCCTGCGGCGCAGCCGATCGGTGCAGAGATTTGCCGTCACCCGATAAAGCCAGGTCGAAACCTGCGCCTCGCCCTGCCGCCAGTCTCCCGCGATCCGCCAGAGCCGCATCATGGCCTCTTGCGCCACATCCTCCGCCTCTGCCCTGTCGCCCAACATCCGCTGCGCCTGGGAGAGCGTCCGCGGAAGCAGCCGCTCGGCCAAAAGCTGCGCAGCCCCCGTATCGCCATTGGCATAGGCGACGAGAAGGGCTGCGTCCGGCGCTTCGGTCTCGGGGTGGGGCTGATCCATAGATCCGAGTGCTACTCTTATCGTTCACGTCGAACAACTGCGGCGGCAGGGCCTTGACCCTGCCGTTCGGTCTGCCTGCATCAGCGGTTTGCGCCGCCAAACCAGCCGCCGAAGAAGCCGTGGCCGCCCCGATGATGTTCATCTTCGCCATGCTCGCCCCGCATCTCATGCCCTTCGCCACCGCGCTGGCCCATGCGCTGTTGCATTTGACCAAGGCGTTCTGTCACCAGAGAGAATTCGTCCGCGCTCACCGCGCCATCGCCGTTGATGTCCATGATCGCGAACATCCGCTCAAGACCGGCGCCCTCTTGGCCCATCGGTTTCATCTCGTCGGCCTGAATGAGACCGTCTTTGTTGGCGTCAAGCCTTGCGACCATCTGGGCAGCCATCGCCACAACGCGGTCCTGCATCTGCGCCAGCATCATCGCGGCCATCTCGTCGGCGCTGAGGGCGCCATCGCCATTGGTATCTGCTGAGGCAAAGTGATCGGCCGGTCGCGCAGTGAGTTCTTCGAGAGTCAGCTGGCCGTCACCGTTGGTATCGAGGTCAGCAAAGGACAATTGCGCCATCTGCGGGCCGCCAGCCATCCTCATGCCGCCCTTGCCGCCCATGCCGTGCGAATCCGCAATGGCAACCGAGCCAAGAAGCGCCGCTGCAACCGTTGTCAGAACCAGAACCTTTTTCATCTTACTACCTTTCAATGTTTCATGCTCGACAGCTTGTCCTTGCCGCCGTCCCCCCTAATACGGGTCAGGAAAGAAGTTCCGTCGCTGAGCAACTCATTTTGTTTCGGGCTGCGCGACATGGGGCCGCAAGGACAACGTTTCCTCTTCCTTTGCGGGGCCTGCGGGCGCATTTGATGACTTCACGCAGGAGCCTTTTGTAATCCCATGTCCTTTATCCCCGACGACCTTCCAGCGCACAGCCATGACGAGCAAGAGGAGCGCCCGATGCGCCCCGCCATGCTGCGCGGGTTGCGGCGGCGTTGCCCGTCCTGCGGCGAGGGGATGATGTTCAAGGGCTATCTCAAGGTGGCCGACCGTTGCCCGGTCTGCCGCGAGGACCTGAGCCAGCATCGCGCCGATGATGGCCCCGCCTACCTCACCATTCTGATTGTCGGCCACCTGATGGCGCCAACGATCCTGTGGTTCTTCACCACCTTCCGCCCCGATCCTCTCGTGACCTTCACCGTCTTTACTGTTGGCTGTGTCGCGCTCTCGCTCTACCTTCTGCCAAGGCTCAAGGGGATGATCGTTGGAATCCAGTGGGCCAAGAGGATGCACGGCTTCGGCAAGGACGCCTGAGCCCGACAAGAGGCTGGCATGGACAAAACCGCAATCCGCGACGCCGCGACGATTATCGTTTTGCGCGACCGCGCGACCCGCCCCTCTGTCCTGATGGGCCAGCGCGGGGCGAACGCCTCGTTCATGCCGAGCAAGTTCGTCTTTCCGGGCGGCGCTGTGGATGCCGTGGATGCAACCGTGCCTTTGGCCGGCCCCCTGCCCGAGCCTTGCCTCAGCCGATTGGCGGAAGACAGCGCGCATGCCCCCGCAAGCCTCGCCGCCGCCGCGATCCGCGAGCTTTGGGAAGAAACGGGCTTGATCCTCGGGGCGAAGGGGGCTTGGCCCGACGCCGCCCCGCGTGGCTGGCGCGGCTTTGCGGCGTCTGGGCACCT
>JBFEXG010000293.1:0-3064 GCA_041546005.1 Paracoccaceae bacterium | reverse complement strand
TGACAGTCCTGTGCCGAAAGCCAAGCCGCCCGCTCCGGCAAACCCGGCGACCAGAAGGGCCACCGCGGCCGAGCTTTGCAGGATGATCGCAAGCAGAAGGCCAAGTGCCGCCGACTGAATTCGCGATCGCGGCGATGTCACCATCTCGCGGAAGGCGGCGCCAAAGGCGCGTTCGATACCCGTTCGCACCATCCGCACGGCAAAGAGCAGGAGCATTGTTGCTCCGGCCAATTGAACAAGAAACGACAGGATCGCCATGGCTGCCTACTTCTGCCCTCTCGACCCAGCCACGACGAGCTCGATCTCCCACTCGGCAAGGCGCTTTTCGAAGATTTGGCGTGGGGCCTTGTCTGTCACCAGAACGTCTATGCTCTCAGCAGGGCAGGCGACAAAGGGTGCCGGCTGGCCGAATTTGCTGTGATCGGCCACGACGATGCGCCGCTTGGCGCGGGCAACAACCATCCTCGCAAGATCGGCCTCTGCCGCCCCGGCGAGGAGAAACCCGCTGCTTACATCTATTCCATCGACGCTCAGGATGGCCGTGTCGATATGAAACCGCTGGGCAAAAGCGACGGTTTCGGGGCCAAACGATCCCGACTCGACCTCGCGCAATTCACCGCCCGCGAGATAGACCCTGTTGCCATTGCGCCCGACCAAGGCCTGCGCCGGCGTCAGGGCATTGGTGATGACCGTCAAATCCCGGTGATCCTTGAGCCGTTCGGCCACAAACGCGGTTGTCGAGCCAACATCGAGAAAGACCGACGAGCCATTTGGGATCATGCCTGCGGCCTGCGCGGCGATCTGGCTTTTCTCTTGCGAGTGCCGACCCAGACGCGCGGCAAAAGGAGTGAGCGCATCCTTGTTCGCAAGATAGACGCCGCCGTGGACACGCTGAAGCAGACCTGACTTGGATAGCGCCTTGACGGTTCGGCGGATCGTCTCTTCCGAGACACCCAAAGCCTCTGCCAGCGCCGCGGTCCGTGCCGAGCCGCCGAGGCTGCGGAGCGTGTCGAGAAGCTCGACCTCGCGGTGGGTGGAATGGGGTTCGGTGGTCTTGACCATTGCGGCCTCCTAGGGGGCATGACACACCCAAACCCCACGAATGTCCAGAGATTGGACGCTCGCGTCACGCGAATTTGTGGGAAAATGTGGATTTTAGGCGAGGCCGATCAGGATAATGCCCGCAGTCACCACGGCTGCCGCAAAAAGGCGCTGTCGCTTCGGGCCTTCGCCAAACCAAATGACCCCAAAGAGCGCGGCAAAGATCACCGAGGTTTCGCGCATGGCCGAGACCATGCCGATTGGCGCGATGGTCTTGGCGTAGAGCGCAAGCGCATAGGCCGCGCCGGAGATCACGCCCCCAGCCAGCCCGATGATAACTGTCCGGCCGCTCATGGCCCTAAGCCGCCTATGGCGTGTGCCAAGGACGTAGGCCGCGACAAAGATTTCGGCGGTAAAGAGCCAAGCCACATAGGCCAGCGCCTCTTGCGATGCGCGCACGCCGATGCCGTCGGCGACGGAATAGGCGGCGACAGTGAGCGCCGTTCCGAAGGCCGCAAGGATGCTACCTTTGTGGGCATGACCCAATCGCGAGGGTCGCGCCAAAAGGAAGATCCCGCCCGAGATGGCGCCGATCCCGACCCAAGCGAGATACGGCAAGGCCTCGCCAATGGCCGCCCAAGCCCCGAGCGCAACCAAGAGTGGCGCCGCTCCTCGGGCGATGGGATAGACGACTGACAGATCGCCGCTGCGATAGGCGAGATTGAGCAGGTAGTAATAGCCCCAGTGGATCACGGTCGAGAGTGCGATGAAGACCCATGACGAAGGATCAGGCGCAGGAAGGTTCAGCGCCAGCGCAAAGCCCGGGATCACATGGCCAAGCGCGATGAGGCCCAACATCACCGTCCGGTCGCCCGCGCCCTTGATCAGCGCGTTCCATAGCGCGTGCATCAGCGCTGCACACAGGACAATGGCGATGACGCCTGAACTCATGCCGTGGCCTCGGTGATCGCCGTCACGACGATGTCGAGGGCCCGCGCAAGATCATCGCGCGCAATGGTCAAGGGAGGCGACAGGGTCAGAACCGATCCGGCGCTGATCTTGAAGGAAAGCCCCGCGGCGAGGCAGGCGTAATAAATTCTCTCGGCCAGCTCTGGCGCGGGCGTCCGGCCCTCGAGGTTTTCCACCATCTCGACCCCGAACATCAGGCCCCGCCCGCGGATGTCGCCGACACGGTCGTTCCCCGACAGCGCCTCGCGCATCCGGTCCATCGCCCAGCCGCCAAGCTCTGCCGAGCGATCCACCAGCCCTTCATCTTCGATGATCTCGATGGTCGTGAGCGCCGCCCGAGCGGTCACCGGGTTCTTCTCGTGGGTGTAGTGCCCGATGGCGAATTCGACAGCGACGTTCAAATCCTCGCGCGCGATCACCGCTGCAATGGGCAGGATCCCCCCGCCCAGCGCTTTGCCGAGCGTCACGATATCGGGCGTGATCCCGTCATGCTCGAAGGCAAACATCCGCCCCGTCTTGCCAAGCCCCGTCGGGATCTCGTCCATGATGAGAAGCGCTCCGTGCCGGTGGCAGGCCTCCTGCACCGCTTTCCAATAGCCCTCAGGCGGCACAACCGGCACCGCCCGCATCGGCTCGGCAATCACTGCCGCCACGTCGCCCTCGCGGCCCAGCACATAGTCGACCATCTTGGCGCAAGCGAGGCCGCAGCTTTCCGGCCCCGCGTGGCCATAGGCGCAGTGATAGCAGTGAAACGGCGCGATATGCTCCGCCCCCGGCAAGAGCGGCCCCGCTATATGGCTGCGAAATGTCGCCTCGCCGCCCACCGAAGAGGCCCCAAAGCCCGCGCCGTGGAAGGCATCCCAGAAACTCAGGGTCTTGAACCGCCCCGTCGCCGCCCGCGCCAGTCGCAGCGCGACCTCATTGGCGTCCGACCCGCCCGTGGTGAACAAGACCCGCCCCAAATCCCCCGGCGTGATGGCCCTCAACTTCTCGGCCAGCTCGACCGAGACCTCGTTGGTAAACCGTCGCGGCGAAAAGGGCAGGGTGTCGAGCT
>JBFEXG010000369.1:0-1854 GCA_041546005.1 Paracoccaceae bacterium | reverse complement strand
GGGCTACTCGAGAAGTGCGGCTACAAATACGAGGGCGTGGCGCAAAGCTATCTCCAGATCAACGGCCGCTGGCGCAACCATGTGCTCTATGCCAACCTCCGGGGCGACCGGCGCGGCAAGACCGACGCGAGCTGAAAAGGGTAGGGGATGCTGAACCCGGCGGACGCGACATTCATCGCCAAACTGCGTGAGAGCTTGCCCGAGGCCGCCTTCCGAGAGGCGTCGGACGCCTACCTCACCGAACCGCGCGGGAAGTATCGCGGGCAGGGCGTGGTGATCGCGCCGGGATCGACCGAAGAGGTGGCCTTTGTTGTCAAGACCTGCGCCGAGGCGCAGGTTGGTATCGTCCCGCATTCGGGCGGGACGGGCCTTGTCGGCGGGCAGGTGATGCCTGAGGGGCCGGTGCCCGTGGTCCTTTCGCTCGCCCGAATGAACCGCATCCGAGGGATCTATCCGGCCGAGAACGCGCTCGTCGCTGAAGCCGGCGTGATCCTCGCCGACGTGCAGGCCGCCGCCGCGGGGATCGGCCGCCTCTTCCCGCTCTCGCTCGCCTCCGAAGGCTCTGCCCGGATCGGCGGCCTTTTGGCCACCAACGCGGGCGGCGTGAATGTCCTGCGCTATGGCAACGCCCGCGCCCAGTGTCTCGGCCTCGAGGTCGTCCTGCCTGACGGCGCGATCTGGAACGGCCTCACCCGCCTGCGGAAGGACAACACGGGCTACGACCTGCGCGATCTGGTGATCGGCTCCGAAGGTAGCCTCGGCATCATCACCGCCGCCACCCTTATCCTCGCCCCGCGCCCCCGCTCGGTCGCCACCGCGCTCCTTTCCGTCGGCTCCCCTGACGATGCGCTCAAGCTCCTGACGCTCGCACAAGAGCTCCTTGGTCAGACGATCTCGGCCTTCGAACTCCTGAGCCGCATGGGCTTTGATTTCATGGCCGAGACAGGCGTCGGTGCCCCGTGCCCCATCGCTGGTGAGCCCGAATGGATGGTGCTGGCCGAAATCGGCCTTTCCGCCGAGACCGGGGCCGAGGAAGCAATGATGGGCCTCTTCGAGGCGGCGCTCGAAGCGGGTCTTGCCCATGACGGCGTGATCGCCAGCTCTGAGGCGCAGCGCACGGCCTTGTGGAAAATGCGCGAGGAAATCCCCGAGGCCAACCGACGCATCGGCGCCGTCTCCTCCCACGACACCTCGGTGCCCCTCTCGGCCATCCCCGAATTCATCGCCCGCGCCCGCGCCGCCATCGAGGCCATCGGCCCCTACCGGATCAACTGCTTCGGCCATTTGGGCGATGGCAACCTGCACTACAACGTCTATCCCCCGAAGGGCGAGGCCAAAGCCGCCCACGCCCATCGTCAGCGCGAAATTCAAACGGCGGTGCACGATATTGTCCATGCGCTCGGAGGCTCCTTCAGCGCCGAACACGGCATTGGCCGCCTCAAGGTCGATGACCTCGAACGCTACGCCGATCCCGCCAAGCTCGCTGCCATGCGGGCGATCAAGGCCGCGCTCGATCCCAAAGGCATCATGAATCCGGGTGCCGTCCTCAAGTAGAGCCGCGCCTAGGTCTTGACCGGCCCGCTCCCGCATCTCGGGATCGGTCGCCCGCGATCTGCGTAGGCGATGAACATGGCAATCTCGTCCGGCGCTGGCCCGTCAGGCACGGAGAGGGTCATCGTGTCGAAATGATCGAACGACCAAGGGTTTTCCTTGTGGCCAAGTGGCAAGTCGATCGATGCGCCGACCGACCCGATCTTGACGTTGGACGAGATCACCGCCGCGCCGCCCCCAGCCGCCGCGCGCATCGGGGCGCCCAGCCGTGGATGGATCACCGCGCCGCCATGTTCCATATCG
>JBFEXG010000077.1:0-9598 GCA_041546005.1 Paracoccaceae bacterium | reverse complement strand
CGGCCAGCGTCAGCGGGTCGCTATGGGCCGCGCCCTTGTGCGCGAACCCAAACTCTTTCTCTTTGACGAGCCGCTTTCAAATCTCGACGCCAAGCTGCGCGTAGAGATGCGCGCCGAGAGCAAGCGCTTGCACAAGACAACTGGCGCCTCGATCGTCTACGTCACGCACGACCAGATCGAAGCGATGACGCTGGCCACGCGCATCGTCGTTCTCAAGGGCGGGATCGTCCAGCAGATCGGCACGCCGCACGAAATCTATGACCGGCCGACCAATACGTTCGTCGCCGATTTCATGGGAACTCCGCCGATGAACCTGATGCCGGCCACCGTGACCAAGAAGGGCCTTCTGCTGGGCGATCAAGAGGTCGACATGGGCAAAGGGTGGAGCGACCGGACGCTACCCGAACAGGTGATCGCCGGAATCCGGCCAGAGCACGTCTTTGTGGCTGAGGGCAAGGCCGATCTAAAGCTGCGCCCGGAAATGGTCGAACATACCGGGGCCGAAAGCTTTGTGCTGTTCCATCTGGCGGGCAAACAGTTTCTGGCCAAGCTGCCGGGGCGGTTTGACGAGGACGCGCTGGACGAACTTCATCTCGAAATCGACCGCGCTGCCGTAAACCTGTTTGATGCTACGACCGGCATGCGCATCGATTCTTGATCGGCAATAGTTCGTTCACCGATTATTCCTTTTCTGTTTACCCAACTTCGTTAGTCTGGCCCAAAGCGATGTGAGGCAAGACTAAACGATGCAGCGACCCCTGACCCGTGCAGGTCTGGCCCTTGCGTGCCTTGCGCCGGCGCTTTCGGCGTGCGGCCCGACGGTTCCTATTCCTGAGGGCAGCCCCTATTTCGATACCTTCTACGATGTCTATTTCGTTCAGAGCTTTGCGCCCTACGCCGACGCCGCGTCGAATCTTGTGACCAAAGACGCGCGATATCTGTTCGAGAAGTCGTTTGGCTGGTTCTTTTCGGATGCCCCGACGGTCACCTATAACAGCTATCCGCTCGAATCTTCGCGCGTGCATTTCGCGCACGCCGCGGGTCTGACAGGGCAGGGCCAAATCATCGGGTTTATCGACTCTGGCTTTGATCCGAACCATCCTGATTTTTCAAACAAGACGATTTATTCTGCCGAGAGCTTGGCCACACTTCCGATCGATGCGCACGGCACGATGGTTGTTGGCGTGGCCGCGGCAGACGGCACGGGCAGCATGATCGGCATCGCGCCGAACGCCGACATTCTTCTGGGATCCTTCGATAGTCAGGCCGTGATGGCCGATTCGATCAACCTAGCCCGCTCTATTGGGGCGGTCGCGATCAACAATTCTTGGGGTTACACGAACCTTGACGCGACCCAGCCCGGCTATAACTCCGCCTTCGGCGGAACTGGCGGGGCGGCCTACATTCAAGCCCTTCGGGACTATGCTGCCGAAGGCGTGGTCGTTTTCGCGTTGCGTAACAATGAGACCCTAACAAAGGCCGGAATCATGGACGGCTTGCCGGTGCTTGAGCCCCAGCTCGAGCCGGGGTGGGTGGCCGTCGGCAACGCGGTGCCGACCTATGACAGCACCAACGTCCAGAGCGCCGAGCGCATATCAGCGGCCTGCCTCGAGGCGGCTCGGTGGTGCCTTTTTGCTGATGGCGCGTGGGATTCGACTACGGCAGGTGGTGGCTATGCCTTCAGCACCGGCGCCTCCTTTGCCGCGCCGCAAGTCAGTGGCGCGCTCGCGCTTCTGGCCGAAGCCTTTGCTGACGTTGGCCTAACGCCCCACCAGCTCCGCGACCGACTACTGGCTTCGGCCGACAACAGCTTTATCGGCGCCTTCGATGGCATCCTCGATTTCGGCAATGGTGTGACCCACGGATTTAACGAGGAATTTGGCCACGGGTTCCTTGATATTCGTGCCGCCCTTCTACCGATCGGCGGGGCGACGGTTCTGACCGAAAGCGGCGTCGCCCTGCCCGCAGGCGAGCCTGCGGTTGTGACAGGCGCAGCCTTTGGCGATGCGCTGGCGCAATCGCTCAAAGGCCGCGAGGTTGTGGTGCAGGACGCTCTGGCGGCCGATTTCCGCCTTCCGGCCGAGACATTGGCAGCGCCGGTCCGGCCGGTCGCGATGTCTGTGATCCGCGCCGCCGAAATCGCCTCCGGAGATTTGGCGGCGCAGCGGATCGCCTCACATACATCCAACGGAACAGGTCTGCTCGGCGCCTATAGCGGCCAGATGGTCGAGGCGGCCAATGACGGCCTTTGGGCCAGTGTTCTGCTGCCATCGGGCGACGGCTCAAGCGGGCTGTCCTTGTCGCAATCGGCGCGCGTGGGCGCGTCGGAAATATCCCTCGGCCTGAGTTGGCTCTCTGACCGAGGCGGCCCGCTGTCGATCGGCGGCCCAGGCGGCCCGTTGGCCAGCACCGTTGCTTCGCTTGATCTGGGCATCAGTAGCGAGATCGCGCCCGGCGCCACGATAGCCTTTGATGCGCAGGCCGGTCTGGCCCATCTGCCTGAAATGCCGCTGCTGACAGATGTCTCGCAGGTTGGCTTTGACAGCCTTCGCGCAACGCTGCGGCTCACGTCCGTGGGTCGCGAAAACGATGTCCTGAACTTTACCCTCTCCGCGCCCCCATCAGTGACGTCGGGCACCGCCCGGACGGCCTTGCCAACCGTCCTTGCAGAAGGGGGCGTTGGCTATGAGCCGGTCTCGGTCAGCCTCGCGCCGCAGGACAGACAGATCGACTTTGGCGTGACCTATCAAAGCCCGATTGCCGCTGGCACAGAGCTGCTGCTCGGAGCCTACGGGTCTGAATATATGGGTGGAGACAAAGGGTCCAACTTTGGAGTTATCTTTGCGATCGAGTTCGAGTTTTAGGAGCGGCCCGTATTGATCAGGAAGTCGGCCGTGCGGTGCAGGCTTTCTAGCCGCGCCGCAAAGAGCTCCTCGGTCAAAGCAAGAGGCGGGTTTTCTTGGAAATGAAAGGCGCTCCACGAAAATCCTAGAGCGATTGAGCGCAGCTCACTAGCGCGCTTTGGATTCCGGATCGTCGGCGTTTCGGTTCCGGCAAGTAGTAGCTTTTTGATGAACCCCGCTTCTCTAACTCCCATGGCATTCGCCTGCCGCAATATTTCGCCATCGACATCCGACAGCGAGGGGTTTCTCCGGACCTCGCCCTGCAAGGATGGGCCAGACATCCCTACAGCGCCCAGAAAATCGGGGATGATATCCTTTTCCGGAGACATCTTTATCCGCGTGACCCGAGTTGCGCCGAAAAGATTGGCCAGCTTTTGCGCAACAGCTTCGTAGTCACATAGCGATTTCACATAGGGATTTTGGAAAAAGGGCTCATGCAAAAGTGAGGTTCCCCAAAGTTGCGCTGACCGGTGGGTGGATTTGGAACGTCTGTTGCGGATCGACTGGAGGTAGAAGCTCTTCTTCCAAGAGCCCAGATCGCGCTCACACAAGATTAGGCTGACATCGCACCCTTCAAGAAGAGCCCGGAGCCGCCGAGCGACGTCAGGCTTAGTTTCCGACGAGACAAGATAGATGCTTTCGTCTGACAACAGAAGGCGCTGAGAGTTTTGCCCCGCGGCGTTCAGGGCAGCCCTCAAACGATCGAAATCGCCATTGATCAGCCCCGTAGACAACCACGTTTGCCCCAGTTGATAGCGCTCGTGAGGCTCTCGAGGAAAAAGGACTTGTGCGCTTTCAAGTTGGGTGGGGTTTGCCGAAAGCCAGCTTTGAATCGCGGTGGTCCCCGTCTCGGGCTGCCCTGCATGTACGATAACTTCGGATGAAAGTTTGGTCGCGGAGCTAGCCCATTTCTTCTGAAGTTTCTTGTATCCCCGCTCTTCAGCTATCGAACGGAAGAGACCGTGTAGTCCCGGATGACGAAGATAGGAGAGATTTCCCATGCGCCGAATATAGCGATAGGATGTCGTCCTGCGTTTGCGAATTGCTTGGCGCATTTCGATCGGCGTCATCGTTCCGACTGTCAGATCGAATAACTGCTGTGACAGGCCCATTTCTATCAGCGTCGGCAACGTCCCATGGCTCGAGCCTGGAACCGGAATAGTGATCCAATTTTCCTTTGCCGGGAAAAGGGCCCTGTGGCGCCGGTCTACCTTATGCGTTGGATCGTAGAGGATCAGATATTGGGTCGAAGCGGAATAGTGATCCCCAACGTCCCAGATGAAGGTACCAATTTCAGCGGCTTGTGTCGTATAGCGACGCTCGAATGGAGTGACCGATCTATCGACGGAGAACTGCGGGCAATACGCAACGACTTTTGTCGCCGCAAGGGCGCCAGCGCCGAGTATAGCGCCATATCCGCCCATCGAACCACCATAACAGATCAAATCTACCTTCGGGCCGACGAATTCCCGGATTCTGGCCATCGCTGAGAAGAAACCGGGATTCTGGAACCAGTTGGTCTTCTTCTGAAGAATTGAAATAACTGATCGACCGCGTTTGAGGAAAAGGGGCTCACCCCAACCTGGCGCATCGACGGATGTGGGGTGGATCAAGTCAGGAAAAGTGACAATCACGCTAGCGCCGATCTCCTCGAGCCCACGATATCTGACAAAGCAATCATCATCTTCATAGATGATTCTGGAGAGTGCCAGTCTCAGATCCAAAGCCTCTCCTGCCGCAGATGCTGGCGCGGAGACACTCTTGGGAGGTCGTGGATTTGTGGCGACTTTCTTCTGTTTCGCGCTTGCCGACATTGACCCTGCTCTTTTGGGTCGAGTCTCGCAGGAGCGGGCGCAGATCGTCAAGTGCAGCGACAGCAACGCACAAGCCTTTGCGCCTGCCAGTGTTTTCTAGGTTATCAGGATTTTGGTGGAGCCAAGGGGGATCGAACCCCTGACCTCTTGCATGCCATGCAAGCGCTCTCCCAGCTGAGCTATGGCCCCATCTCTGGTCAGACGTTTCCGTCTGCGTGCCGCTCTCTATGCGGCGACCGGGGCGAGTTCAAGAAGAAAAACACGCCCCGGAGAAAGAAATTAGTCGTCGTCCGCAGCGACATCGCCGAGGTCGTCGAAGGAGACGTTGTCGTCATCTTCGTCCTCGTCGAGAACGTCGTCCCCGAGATCGACATCATCCTCGTCATCGTCGAGAATCAGATCGTCTTCTTCTTCGACCGACTTGAGTTTCTTGGTCTGCGCGTCTTCAGCGTCAGCCACCATCGTGCGGGTTTTGCCCTGCTCGATGGTCACGATCTCGCCCGTATAGGGGCTGACGATCGGGTTGGCATTCAGGTCGTAAAAGCGCTTGCCGGTGGTCGGGCAAACGCGCTTGGTACCCCATTCTTCCTTGGGCATGGTTGTCCCTTCAAATTCTGGTCGTGCACTTGCAGCGGATCGCCGCCAACTGCCATAAGCTGATCTAGGTGTCAAAGGCTTTGACACCGGATTCTGGCGAGATGCTGCATATGGGACGATGTGTGCTAGAAGGCAACCCCCCGATCGCTGTTGCGCTCAAGCGCTCCGCGCGCGCTCGGCGTTTGTCGCTACGCATATCGCGGCTCGATGGACGGGTGACGCTGACGATTCCCTCGGGCGTAGCCGAGCGCGAGGGGGTGGCCTTTCTGCGCGAGCGGGAAGATTGGCTCAGGGGCCATCTCGGCCAGATGGGCGAGGTGCGGCGGGTCCGGGTTGGAGAGGCGATTCCCTTTGAAGGGCGCTTGCTGCGGCTTGAGGCAGGGCAGGTGCGGCGGATCGCGATTTCAGACGATGTATTCTCGGTGCCCGGCTTGGCGGATCAGGCGCCGGCTCGGGCGCTAGCTTTTCTCAAGGCTCGGGCGCGGGATCGGCTGGCAGAGGCATCTGATCGCTATGCCGCCGAGATTGGTCGAAGCTATGGCAAGCTCACCTTGCGTGATACGCGATCGCGCTGGGGATCCTGTACGGCCAAAGGCGGGCTGATGTATTCATGGCGGCTGATCATGGCCCCGCCAGAGGTGCTCGATTATGTGGCTGCCCACGAGGTCGCGCATTTGCAGGAGATGCATCACGGCCCCGCTTTTTGGGAGTTGGTTGCGCGGCTTTGCCCAGACTTCGAAGCGCGGCGAAACTGGCTGCGGATCGAAGGGGATTCCCTGCATCGGCTTCGATTCAGCGATTGACGGGTTGGCTTTTTGTGATCACAAAAAGCCATGCTTCCGACAACACGCCCGACCGATCCCAATAACGCGGCCCACGAGCGGGTCTTTCGCAGCCTGCGTGCACGCGTCTTGCATGGCGAGATCGAGCCGGGGCGGGCCCTGACGCTTCGGGGAATTGCCAAAGAGTTTGACGTCTCGATGACCCCAGCCCGCGAGGCCGTTCGCCGTCTGGCGGCGGAGGGGGCGCTGACGATGAGCTCGTCGGGGCGGATTTCGACGCCCGAGCTATCGAACGAGCGGATCGAGGAGTTGGCGACACTGCGCGCGCTTTTGGAGCCCGAGTTGGCAAGCCGCGCCTTGCCGCGCGCCCATTTTGCCCTGATCGAGCGGCTCGAGACGATCAATCAGGGCGTCAGCCAGATGGTCGCCCGGCACGACGCGATCGGCTATATCCGGATGAACCTCGAGTTCCACCGTACGCTTTATCTGCGGGCTCAGGCGCCTGCGATGCTGGCGATGACCGAGACCGTCTGGCTCCAGCTGGGGCCGACCATGCGGGCGCTCTATGGCCGGCTCAACCGCAAGGATCCGCCCTATCACCACAAGCTGATCCTCGCCGCCCTGAAAGCAGGAGATGAACCGGGGCTGCGGCTTGCCGTCAGGACGGACGTGTCGCAGGGTCTTCGGATGCTCAAAGGCTAGGGGGCGCTGCCCCCTCGGCCCGTGCGGGCCTCACCTCCGGAGTATTTTCAGCCAAAAGAAATCAGCTGTGGATCGGACCATCGCCGCAGGCCATCGCCGCCTCACGCACCGCTTCGGAGAAGGTGGGGTGGGCGTGGCAGGTGCGGGCGATGTCTTCGGCGGCGGCGCCGAACTCCATGCCGACGCAAATCTCATGGATCAGGTCGCCGGCGGCGGGGCCGATGATGTGGCAGCCGAGGACGCGGTCGGTGGCGGCGTCGGCGAGGATTTTTACGAAGCCGTCGCCCGCGAAGACAGCCTTGGCGCGGCCGTTGCCCATGAAGGAGAACTTGCCCACCTTATAGGCGCGGCCCTCTTCCTTGAGCTGTTCCTCGGTGGCGCCGACCGAGGCGACCTCGGGGTGGGTATAGATGACGCCCGGGACAACCCCATAGTTTACATGGCCTTTTTGGCCCGCGAGGATTTCGGCCACGGCCACGCCCTCATCCTCGGCCTTGTGGGCGAGCATCGGGCCTTCGATGGCATCACCGATGGCATAGAGGCCGGGGATGTTGGTGGCATAGTGGTTCGTGGCGATCTGGCCGCGCTTGGTCATTTCGACGCCCAAGGCCTCGAGGCCGAGGCCCGCCGTGAAGGGGCGGCGGCCGGTGGCGACGAGGACGACTTCTGCCTCGAGGGCCTCTTCCTTGTCGTTCTTGCGCAGTTTGTACGAAACCGTGTTGCCGGATTTGCCGGTTTGTACACCCTGAACCGCGGCGCCCATGATGAACTTGAGCCCCTGCTTCTTGAGCATCCGCTGGAAGGTTTTTTGAACTTCGCCGTCCATGCCGGGGGTGATGGCATCGAGGTATTCGATCACGGTCACATCGGCGCCGAGGCGCTTGTAGACCGAGCCAAGCTCGAGCCCGATGACGCCGGCGCCGATCACGGCGAGCGATTTGGGGACAGAGTGGAGCGAGAGGGCGCCGGTTGAGGTCACCACCGTCTTTTCGTCGATCTCGATGCCGGGCAGCGCCGAGGGTTCGGAGCCGGTGGCGATGACAATGCTCTTGGCCTCATAGGTGGTGTCTCCCACCTTGACCTGACCCGGGGCGGTGATCGATGCCCAGCCCTTGATCCAGTCGATCTTGTTCTTCTTGAAGAGGAACTCGATGCCCTTGGTGTTGCCTTCGATCACGTCTTGTTTGTAGGCCTGCATCTGCGCCCAATCGACTTGCGGAGCGGCGGCCTTGAGGCCCATGGCGGCGAAGTTGTGCTCGGCTTCATGCAGCGAATGGGTCGCGTGGAGGAGCGCCTTGGAAGGGATGCAGCCCACGTTGAGGCAGGTGCCGCCGAGCGCCTCGCGGCCCTCGACCACGGCGGTTTTCAGGCCAAGCTGGGCGCAGCGGATGGCGCAGACATAGCCGCCGGGGCCTGCACCGATGATGATGACGTCATAGTTCGACATGGCGGGTCCTTTCGGGCGAAATCAGAAGACGAGGGCCGAGGCGAGCATCGCCATGGTTGCGAGGAAACCGACCATCCAGATGATCGAGCGCCAGGGCGAGAGGCCAAAGAAATAGGCCGGGACATAGAGGATGCGCGCGCCGAGATAGGTCCAGGCGCAGGCAGCGGAAAACCCGGTTCCACGATCAGCGAGCGTGATCACAACAACCGCGAGGGTGAAGAGGATGAGCCCTTCGAAATGGTTGGTGAAGGCGCGGTGCAGACGCCCGGCGCGGACGCCGAGAAGCTCGCCTATAGGCTTGCCAAGGCGATGGGGGTCGCGGGCCGACATGGTCTTGCCAAGGCCAAGGTCGCGGCTCGCTGTGACCGACATCAGAACGTATTGGACGCCCTGAAGGAGACCGGCATAGGCGAGGACTTGAAGCTCGGGGGTCATGTCGGCCTCCTGTCAGGCTCTAGAGATCCATCAACAACCGGCGCGGATCCTCGAGCGCCTCTTTCACCCGCACGAGGAAGGTCACAGCACCTTTGCCGTCGACGATACGGTGATCGTAGCTGAGGGCAAGATACATCATTGGGCGGATGACGATCTGGCCGTCGACGACCACGGGGCGATCCTGGATCTTGTGCATGCCGAGGATGCCCGACTGCGGGGGGTTGAGGATTGGCGAGGACATGAGCGAGCCATAGACGCCACCGTTCGAGATGGTGAAGGTGCCGCCCTGCATATCCGCCATGGAGAGCTTGCCGTCGCGGGCCTTGAGGCCAAGGGCGGCGATTTCCTTTTCGATCTCAGCAAAGCTTTTCTGATCGGCGTCACGCAAAACCGGGACGACAAGGCCCGTGGGCGTGCCGACGGCGACGCCCATGTGGACGAAGTTCTTGTAGACCACATCAGTGCCGTCAATCTCGGCGTTCACATCCGGCACTTCTTTGAGCGCGTGGCAGCAGGCCTTGGTGAAGAACGACATGAAGCCAAGTTTGACGCCGTGCTTCTTCTCGAACTGATCCTTGTAGGCGTTGCGCAGGTCCATGATGCCCGACATATCGACCTCGTTATAGGTCGTGAGCATGGCGGCGGTGTTTTGCGCCTCTTTCAGGCGGCGGGCGATGGTCTGGCGCAGGCGGGTCATCTTGACCCGCTCTTCGCGGCCCGCGTCGCTCGCGGCCACCGGTGCGCGCGGGGCGGCAGGGGCGGGGGCTTCGGCCCTGGGGGCGGAAAGCGCGGCGAGCACATCTTCCTTCATAATCCGGCCATCCTTGCCCGAGCCGGTCACTTGATCGGCTCCGAGGCCTTTTTCAGCCATCAGTTTCTTGGCGGAAGGGGCATCCTCGATATCGCGCTCATTGGCGG
>JBFEXG010000248.1:0-3783 GCA_041546005.1 Paracoccaceae bacterium | reverse complement strand
CCCCCTTCCGTGGCAAGGAAATCCAGCCAGGGGCGGACTGCCAGAGCGATGACGATCTCGATGACTTCATCCGCCAGCACGTCGAAAGCGCCTATCACCCCTGCGGCACCTGCAAGATGGGCGCGGCGAGCGATCCGATGGCGGTGGTCGATCCTGCCTGCAACGTGATCGGGGTCGAAGGGTTGCGCGTGGCCGACAGCTCGATCTTCCCGCGGATCACCAATGGCAACCTCAACGCCCCCTCGATCATGACCGGCGAGAAGGCCGCCGATCACATTCTAGGGCGCGATATGCTGCCGCCGTCGAATGACGAGCCTTGGATTAATCCAAACTGGAAAACCTCGCAGAGGTGAAAAGTTTGATGCGTGTCAATGTGGGCGGCGAATCCGCTCGCTAGGATCGCTTTGTAACTTCGATGAAAGGTGACACATGTCCAACACCCCGCACGAGCTTGGCGACGATTTCCCCGGTCAGGCCGACCTGATCCACGAGCTGAAAACCACCAACGCCCATTTCGCGACCCTTGCCGAGCGCTATCACGAGATCAACCGCACGGTGCACCGGGCCGAGACCGATGTCGAGCCGACCGACGATCTGCACATGGCCGAGCTTCGCAAGGAGCGCATGGCGCTGAAAGACCAGATCGCTGCGGCGCTTCGGGCGGCTCAGTCTACCTGATAGGGCAGAACACCCCGGTGATCGGGGTCGACTTTCAAGCGCCGCTCAAGCGGCGGGACGGCGCGCTGGTGACAGTCGCGCCGTTCGCATATCCGGCAGGAGATGCCGATGGGTTCGAAGGCCTCGGGCGTATCAACGTCCATGTGATCGGCATAAACGAGCGCCGGCGCGTGTCGCACCTCGCAGCCGAGGCCGATGGCGTATCGGCGGGTGGGTGCGTCAAAAGCGCCGCCTGATTTCGTCACATCCCGAGCAAGGCAAAAATAGCGCACGCCGTCGGGCGTTTCGGCCAGTTGCCGCAGAAACCGGCTTGGAGTTTCAAAGGCGCGGTGCACGTTCCAGAGCGGGCAGGCGCCGCCATAGCGAGCGAATTGCAGGGTCGTGGCCGAGTGGCGCTTGGTGATCGTGCCTGCCGGATCGACGCGGACGAAGAAGAAGGGGATGCCCTTGGCACCGGGCCGCTGCAGGGTCGAGAGGCGGTGGGCGACCTGTTCCAGCGAGGCGCCGAAGCGGTCGGCGAGGCGCTCGAGGTCGTGGCGGGTCTCTTGGGCGGCGGTGAGAAACCGTTCGTAGGGCATGAGCGCCGCGCCAGCGAAATAGTTGGCAAGGCCCACCTTGGCGATGGCTCGCGCCTCGGGCGAATGGAAACGGGCAAGATCGAGCGTCGCCTCGAGAAGCTTGTCCTGCGTCAGAAGCGCGACCTGCAGGAGGAGTTGAAAGGTTCGCGTCTGCTCGGCCGAGCGGCGCGAGAGGGTGAGGATCTTCGCTTCGGGATCGTAGTGGCGCGTCACATCCGTGTCGGCAAAGCGCACCGCCACGCCCCGCGTGCCGAGCGCGGCAATGGCGGCATCACGGATGTTGGTGCTCGTGCCTTGGGTCGCGAACCGCTCGGCGGAGCGATCCACCGCGTCGATGTAGTTGTCGCAATAGTGGAAGAAGTCGCGCACCTCCTCCCAAGGGCTCGGCTGCAGCCGCGCATCCTCGCGCCCGAGCGCCTCGTCGAGCGAAGCCAGCCGCTCGTGCGTCTGCCGGTAGGCGCGGTGCAGATCGAGGAAGGCGCGGGCAAGGGCGGGGGCATTGGAGGCCGCAAGCCGCAGATCGGCAAGGCCCGGTGGCGTGTCGCCGAAAACAGGGTCGGCCAGCGCCTCGCGCATATCGCCCACAAGGCGCGCCTCGTCGCCCGATTGCAGTTCGGTCACGTCAAAGCCAAACTCTTGCGCGAGGCCTAGAACCACCGCGGTCGAGACCGGACGGTTGTTGTTTTCCATCTGGTTGAGATAGGGCAGCGAGACCCCGAGCTTGTCGGCAAAGGCCTTCTGCGTCAGGCCCAGCCGCCCGCGCAGCTCGCGCAGCTTGACGCCTGCGTAGAGTTTCTGGATCGCCATGCTGACCCCCGGTTTGCAGCTTCGCCGTTCAGATTAGTAGGCTTTGCAAACCCGCTCTGGCAAGCCTCACTCGATGCCGAGCCGCCTTTCGCGCCGGATGACGAAAGCGATGGCAACGCCCGACAGGAGCGACGAGCCGAACATGATCGCCTGCAAGGGCAGGCTGCCGGCATCGGGTGAAAGGCTGCTTCCCGCTATAGCCGAAAGCGCTGCGCCCCCCGTGACCATGATCGCGCCGCCAAGGCCCGAGGCGGTCCCCGCAAGATGCGGACGCACCGAAAGCATCCCTGCGGTGGCATTGGGCATGGTCAAACCGTTGCCAAGGCCGAGGAAAGTGCAGAAGCCAAAGAACAGCAGCGCGCTTTCGTAGCCTGACAGGCTGATGGTCAGTGAGATCAAGAGCCCCAAGCTGGCGATACCAGTGCCGACAAAGGCCATGCGGTTGACGCCGAAGCGCACCGAATAGCGCCCCGAAATATAGTTGCCGACCGCATAGCCGACAGTGGGCGAGCCGAGGGCAAAGCCGGTCTGCAGGGGGCTCAGGCCAAAGACCCCACTTGCCACGAGCGATGCCCCGCCGAGAAGCGCATAGTAGGCGCCAGCGGCGAAGGCGGTGCACATGACATAGCCCCAGAAGCGCGGCGAGCCGAGGAGGGCAGGGTACTGTTTCACCTGCTCGCGGAAGGGCAGGCCACGATCGCGCACAGTCTCGCCCTGATCGGCCCAGACGAGCACGACCATCAGAAAGCCCATGACCGTCAGCAGCCAGAAATTAGCGCGCCAGCCAAGGAATTCGTCGACAGCACCGCCGATAAAGGGCCCGATCATCGGCATGATCGACATGCCCAGAGTGACGTAGCCGATCATCGAGGCCGCTTTGTCTTGGGTCACGAGATCGCGGACCACCGCGCGGCTCAGAACCATGCCTGTTGCCACGGTCGCCTGCACGAGGCGAAAGCCGAGGAAGGTTGTGCCAGAAGGGGCAAGAGCAGCCCCCGCCGAGGCGAGGGTAAAGATTGCGAAGGACACAAGCACCACGGGGCGGCGGCCGAAGCGGTCGGAGATCGGACCAACGAGGATCTGCATAATCGCGGTGGCCGCAAAGTAGCCCGACACGGCCAGCTGCATCACGCCGTAGTCGACGCCATATTCCGCAGCGATCGTGTTTAGAGAGGGCAGGAACAGCGACATGTTCAGCGCCGAAAGCCCCGCCAACATCACCAGTGTGAACATATGTGGCGGTGTCGTCCGGTCGAAGAAGCGGGAGGCGGGATGCGAGGTCATGTCTCTCGCTAGGCCCGCAGGGCAGGGATGTCCACGTCTATTCGCCGCCGAAACGGGCAAAGATGAACCACGCTCCGGCCGCGATCAGGGCAAAGCCCACGGCATGATTCCAGCGGATCGGCTCGCCGAGATACAGAACCGAGAAACCGGCGAAGACGGTGAGCGTAATGACCTCCTGAATGGTCTTCAGTTGCGCCGCGCTAAAATGCCCGTGGCCGATGCGGTTGGCGGGCACCTGCAGTACATACTCGAAGAAGGCGATGCCCCAGCTGACGAAGATCACCACGATCAGCGGGGCGGCCTTGAACTTGAGGTGCCCATACCAGGCGAAGGTCATGAAAAGATTGGACATCAGAAGAAGCCCGATGGTCAGGACGGGCACCGGAAGCTGCGGCATGGGTCGGTCTCGGGGGAGTTGGTTACGCAAATTTGCAAT
>JBFEXG010000295.1:0-3050 GCA_041546005.1 Paracoccaceae bacterium | reverse complement strand
GTGGCGCGTGCATGGCGTGGGCGTTGGCGGGTTTGCCGAGCCAAGCCAAGTGATCGACTGCGGCAACTCCGGCACCGGCGTGCGCCTCATCATGGGGACGATGGCAACCTCGCCGATTACCGCGACCTTTACGGGCGACGCCTCGCTTTGTTCGCGCCCCATGGGGCGGGTGACCGATCCCTTGGCGCTTTTCGGAGCGCGGGCCTATGGCCGGACGGGCGGGCGCCTGCCGATGACCATTGTCGGGGCGAAAGATCCGGTGCCGGTGACCTATACCGTTCCGGTGCCTTCGGCGCAGGTTAAATCGGCGGTGTTGCTTGCAGGGCTGAATGCGCCGGGCAAGACGGTGGTGATCGAGAAGGAAGCGACGCGCGATCATACCGAACGGATGCTGGCAGGCTTTGGCGCAGAGATCGTTGTCGAGACCACGCCCGAGGGGCGGGTGATTACGCTCACTGGTCAGCCTGAACTCAAGCCACAGGACATCGTCGTGCCGCGCGATCCCTCGTCGGCGGCTTTCCCGGTTTGTGCGGCGATCATCACCGAAGGGTCGGATGTTCTGGTGCCGAATATCGGCCTTAACCCGACGCGCGCGGGCCTCTTCACCACGCTGCGCGAGATGGGGGCCGACCTGACCTATGAGAATCTGCGCGAAGAGGGCGGCGAGCCGGTGGCCGATCTGCGGGCCCGTTTCTCGCCGGGTCTCAAGGGGATCGAGGTGCCGCCAGAGCGGGCGGCGAGCATGATTGATGAATACCCCGTGTTGTCGGTGGTGGCCTCCTTTGCCGAAGGCAAGACCGAGATGCGCGGCGTCAAGGAATTGCGGGTCAAGGAATCCGACCGGATCGACGCAATGGCCAAGGGCCTTCGCGCCGCTGGCGTGACCGTGGACGAGGGCGAGGACTGGTGGATTGTCGAGGGCCGCGGCTTTGGCAATGTGCCGGGCGGCGTGACGGTTGAGAGCCGCCTCGATCACCGGATCGCCATGTCGTTTCTTGTGATGGGCATGGCGACGGAAAAGCCGATGACAGTTGACGATGCGAGCCCGATTGCCACGTCGTTCCCGATCTTCGAGAGCTTGATGGCCTCGCTCGGGTCGGCGATCACACGGGGAAATCGCTAGGATGGCAGCGCCCGAAGAGCCCAAACGCAGATGGCGCGGCAAGATTGTCGCCGCTGTGATCGTGGGCTTCGGGCTGTTGCGGCTGTTCGAGATGTGGGTGCAAAACGGGGGGCGGCTATGACGCGCTGGCGTTGGCTTGCTCTCGTAGCGCTGGCACTTTTTGCGGCGTTGGTTGTTGTCGCACCAGCCGGCGTGCCGGACACCAAGATATTCGGCTACAGCCCGCTGTATCCCATTGATTTTCTTGCCAGCCTTGGAGGTGAGATGGGGCGTCTCAAGGCGGCGGTCGCGATTGATATGGTCTTCCCGCTGGTCTTAACTGTGGTGCTGGTGATGCCGCTCAGCGGCGCGGCACGGCTTCCGGCAATCGGCTATATGGCGGCTGATTATATCGAAAATATCGCGCTCTATCGCTTCTATTTCCTCGGCGCCGATGCTCCGGCGAACCTGAGCCTTGTCTCCCAAATCAAATGGGCGCTCGTGGCGCTGGCTGGCATCGTGCTTGTTCGGGAACTTCTCCGCACAAGGCGGCTGCCATGAGCTTTGCCGTGGCAATCGATGGGCCGGCTGCAGCGGGCAAGGGCACGATCAGCCGGGCTGTGGCGGCACATTTCGGCTTTGCCCATCTTGATACGGGTCTTCTGTACAGAGCCGTTGGGGCGAAGGTTCTTGATGGGGCCGAGGCCGTCGAGGCCGCCGAGGCGCTTCGGGCCGAAGATCTTAACGCCGACAACCTCCGAACCGCCGAGGTCGCGCAGGCGGCCTCGAAGGTGGCTGTGATCCCGGAGGTGCGAGAGGCGCTTGTCGATTTCCAGCGCGCCTTTGCGCGGCGCGACGGCGGCGCTGTTCTCGATGGGCGCGATATCGGCACAGTGATCTGCCCCGATGCCGAGGTGAAAATCTTTGTCACGGCCAGCCCCGAAGTGCGCGCCAAGCGCCGGTTCTTGGAGCTTCAGTCGGCGGGCAGTGCAATGAGCCTTGAAGCGGTCTTGGCCGATGTCATGGCCCGCGACGCGCGCGACCGTGATCGTGCGACTGCGCCGATGAAACCGGCCGACGGTTCGCTTCTCCTCGACACCAGTGAAATGACGATCGACGAGGCCGTCGCTGCAGCGATCAAAGCCATAGAAGCAAGGCGCTAAAGCCCTTGCCCTCTTGCCCCGCTTCCCCTATACGCCCTCTGTCGCGAGGCGGGATAAGCCGAGACAGAGAGCGAGCAGGGTCGGGAACCACCGGCCCTCTTTGTTTTCGGTCCGTAAAGCGCGATGCAACTCACTGAAAGACCCGCGGAGACAACCGCGTGGCCCGAATAGACACGAAAAGGAACTGATACTTATGTGCGCTAAGAACGCTATGGAGGAATTCGAAGCCCTCCTGAATGAAAGCTTCGAAATCGACACCCCCTCTGAAGGCAGCGTCGTTAAAGGTAAGGTCATCGCCATCGAGGCAGGCCAGGCCATCATCGACGTCGGCTACAAGATGGAAGGCCGTGTCGACCTGAAAGAATTCGCGAACCCCGGCGAAGCGCCGACCCTCGCCGTTGGCGACGAGGTCGAAGTCTTCCTGCGTGCGGCTGAAAACGCCCGCGGCGAAGCCGTTATTTCGCGCGAGATGGCTCGCCGCGAAGAAGCCTGGGATCGTCTCGAGAAAGCCTATGCTGACGAAGAGCGCGTCGATGGCGCCATCTTCGGCCGCGTCAAAGGCGGCTTCACTGTTGATCTCGGCGGCGCTGTTGCGTTCCTTCCGGGTAGCCAGGTTGACGTGCGCCCCGTGCGCGACGCGGGCCCCCTCATGGGCCTCAAGCAGCCGTTCCAGATCCTCAAGATGGACCGTCGCCGTGGCAACATCGTCGTTTCGCGTCGTGCCGTTCTTGAAGAAACCCGCGCAGAACAGCGCAGCGAACTGATCGACAAGTTGAGCGAAGGCC
>JBFEXG010000171.1:0-5423 GCA_041546005.1 Paracoccaceae bacterium | reverse complement strand
TTCATGGAAGTGAAGAACGGCCAGCCGCGCATCGTTTCGTTCTTTGCCAAACAGGCCCGCGGCGCGATGGCCCGCTATATCGTCGACAATCGCCTGACCGATCCCGAGGCTCTGAAAGATTTCGGGGCCGGAGGCTATGCCTACGACCCCGATCTTTCCGAGGGCGACCGCCTCGTATTCCTGCGCGAGGGCTAGAGCCGCTCGATGGCGAGCGCGATGCCCTGACCGCCGCCGATGCACATGGTGATAAGGCCGCGTTTGCCACCGGTGCGCTCAAGCTCATACATCGTTTTGACCGTGATGATCGCGCCCGTTGCGCCGACCGGATGGCCAAGGGCAATCGCGCCGCCGTTGGGATTCACGATCGCCGGATCGAAGCCAAGCTCTTTCGACACCGCGAGCGCCTGAGAGGCGAAGGCTTCGTTCGACTCGATCACATCGAAATCGCTGGCTTTCAGGCCGGTGCGCTGCAAGAGCAGCTTCACCGCCGGAACCGGCCCGATCCCCATAACCTCGGGGCGCACGCCCGCGTGGGCATAGCCCAAGATCTTGAACTTGGGCGTCAGCCCCGCCTTTTCCGCCGCCTCGCGCCGCGCCAGAACAACCGCCGCCGCGCCGTCATTGAGGCCGCTCGCGTTGCCGGCGGTGACAGAGCCATCCCTCTCGAACACGGCGCGCAGGCCGGCGAGGGTCTCGGTGGTGGTCGGTTTGGGATGTTCGTCGGTGATGAAATCGACCGTTTCGCGCTTCACCTTCACCGGAACCGGAACGATCTGATCCTTGAAATAGCCCGCCGCGATGGCCGCCGCCGCCCGCCTCTGGCTCTCGGCGGCAAACTCGTCTTGCTGTTGGCGGGTGATGTCATGCTCGCGCGCCACATTCTCGGCGGTGACGCCCATGTGGCCGGTGCCGAAGGGGCAATGCAGCGCGCCGAGCATCATGTCGAGCGTGCGGATATCACCCATCTTGGCGCCCCAGCGCTGGTCGGGGACGATATAGGGCGCCCGGCTCATGCTTTCCGAGCCGCCGGCAAGGGCGAAATCGGCGTCGCCCAGCATGAGCGACTGCGCCATCGACACGATCGCCTGAACGCCCGAACCGCAGAGGCGGTTGACGTTCATCGCGGGCGTTGAATGCGGCACACCCGCCTGCATCGAGGCGACGCGGCTGAGATACATATCGCGCGGCTCGGTGTTGATCACCTGTCCGAAGGCCACCTGCCCGATCTGGCCGCCTTCAACGCCCGCCCGCTCGAGCGCGGCCTTGGCGACGACAGTGCCCATCTCGATGGGCGAAGTGCCGGCGAGGCTGCCACCGAAGGTGCCGATGGCGGTGCGGGCGCCGGAGAGGATGACGATGTCGGACATGGGGGCCTCCTGAGGGATGAGTCGGGGTGCACTCTAGCGATCAGGCACGCTCGGGAAAGCACGACGTCCCGTCACGGCCCAGTCGCCTGCTGTTGCATTTCGGCGCGATTGGTGTCTTTTCCAGTGCATTGGTATCGGAGTTTTCCATGTCGAGCGATTTCCTGAATTCGATCCGTGAGACCCTCGCCGGGATCGAGGCTGATGGCCTGATGAAGCGCGAACGCTTGATCACTTCGCCGCAGGGCGGGCGGATCGCGGTGGGCGATCGCAAGGTGATCAACCTCTGCGCCAACAACTATCTCGGCCTTGCCGATCACCCCGCCCTGATCGCGGCGGCAGAGAAGGCGATGCACGACCACGGCTATGGCATGGCCTCGGTCCGGTTCATCTGCGGCACGCAGGATTTGCACCGCGAGTTGGAAGAGCGCCTCGCCGCTTTCCTCGGCCATGACGACTCCATCCTCTTCGCCGCGTGCTTTGACGCCAACGGCGCGCTTTTCGAGCCGCTTCTGGGGCCTGAAGACGCAGTGATTTCCGACGCGCTCAATCACGCCTCGATCATCGACGGCATCCGCCTGTGCAAGGCGCGGCGCTATCGTTTCGCCAACTCGGACATGGACGATCTTGAGGCGCAGCTGAAACAGGCCCGCGCCGATGGGGCGCGGCACATCATGATCGCAACCGACGGCGTCTTCTCGATGGATGGCTTTCTCGCCAAGCTGCCGGAAATCCGCGCCTTGGCCGACACATACGATGCGCTCCTGATGGTCGATGATTGTCACGCGACGGGCTTCATGGGGCCGAAGGGGGCCGGAACGCCCGCGCATTTCGGGGTGAGGGCGGATGTGATCACCGGCACGCTGGGTAAAGCTCTTGGCGGGGCCCTCGGCGGCTATATCGCTGGCCCGCAACCCGTGATCGACCTCCTGCGCCAGCGCGCGCGGCCCTATCTTTTCTCGAACGCCCTGCCGCCCGCTGTGGTGGCCGCTGGCCTAGCGGCGCTTGATCTGGTCGAGACAGGCGACGACCTGCGCACCCAACTTTTCGAGAACGCCGCCTATTGGCGCGCGGGTTTGGAAAAAGCAGGCTTTGATCTTCTGCCCGGAGAGCACCCGATCGTGCCGGTCATGCTCTATGACGCCCGCCTTGCCCAAGCGATGGCCGCACGGCTTTTCGAGCTTGGCGTTTATGTCGCCGGCTTCTTCTTTCCCGTGGTCCCCAAAGGCCGCGCCCGCATCCGCACCCAGATGAACGCGGCCCTGACCCGCGCCGACCTCGATGAAGCTCTCGCCGCCTTCGCCCAAGCGGGCCGCGATACCGGAGTTCTGAAATGACCAACCAGATGAAAGCTTTGGCCAAGACCAAGCCCGAGCCGGGCCTGTCGATGATCCACGCGCCGGTGCCGGAAATCGGCCCTGATGACGTGCTCATCAAGATCAACAAGACCGGCATCTGCGGCACCGATATCCATATCTGGAACTGGGACGCATGGGCGGAAAAGACCGTCCCCGTGCCGCTCATCACCGGCCACGAATTCGCGGGCGAGATCGTCGAGATCGGCCGCAATGTCGAAGGGCTCGAGATCGGCCAGCGCTGTTCGGGCGAGGGGCACCTCATCGGCAAGAAAAGCCGCCAGAGCCGCGCCGGCAAGTTTCACCTCGACCCCGCCACGCGCGGCATTGGCGTCAACGAACAGGGGGCTTTTGCCCAATACCTCAAGCTTCCCGCCTTCAACGTGGTGCCGCTGCCCGATGCCATCGACGACGAAATCGGCGCGATCCTCGATCCCTTGGGCAATGCTGTTCATACGGCGCTGAGTTTCGATCTGGTGGGCGAGGATGTTCTGATCACCGGCGCTGGCCCGATCGGCATCATGGCTGCCGCTGTCGCCCGCCATGTCGGCGCACGCCATGTGGTGATCACCGATATTAACCAAGATCGGCTCGATCTGGCGGCTCGGGTGGCGGATGTGGTGCCGGTGAACGTCGCCAAGCAAGACCTCAAAGAGATCGAAACCGGCCTCAAGATGAAAGAGGGCTTCGATGTGGGCCTCGAGATGTCGGGCAGCCAGCAGGCGCTCGATCAGATGGTGGAAAACCTCGTCATGGGCGGGCGGATCGCCCTTCTCGGCATTCCGCCGGGCAAATCGCCGGTGGATTGGAGCCGCATCGTTTTCAAGGCGATCACCATCAAGGGCGTCTATGGCCGCGAGATCTTCGAGACCTGGTACAAGATGATCGCCATGCTGGAAAACGGCCTCGATGTGCGGGGTGTGATCACCCACCGCTTCAAGGTCGATGACTTCGTGCAAGGGTTCGACGCGATGCGCGGCGGCTCCTCGGGCAAGGTCGTTCTCGACTGGACTTGACCCATATCCCAGCCCTGTCAGACTGCGACGGTCTGGGCTTGGGGGGCTGGGATGACAGGTTGCGCCGCTGATACGCTTCGTTTCATCCGCCTTGCGGCGGTGTTCTTCTGCATCGGCAAGGTGCTCCCAATCGCAATTGTCATGGCGATCGAGGTGCTGTCTTGAGCGGTTTTCCGGTCATGCTCATCGTGCAGGGCGCTGTGTTCCTGCTCTGGGCGCTTCTCGCGGTGCGCATCCTCTTGCACCTGCGGGCGAGGGCGCGGGATCACGCAGGCCACATGGTCCCGCGACCGGCGGAATGGATCGCTGCCACCGAAGAATGGCTGGCCGACCGCGAAGAGGCCAGCGTGCGGCGGGTTCTGCTGCTGCTCAGTGTGATCCTCGTCGGTCTGAGCATTTGGGGAAGGATCGGCTAGCCGCGGCGCTCTGCCGCTGGCTCTGGTGAAGGGCGCAAAGCGGGCCTATATCCGGCCCATGCAACGCACCGTTCCCCTGACCCGTGATCTTGTTCTGATTGGTGGTGGCCATAGTCACGCTCTCGTCCTGCGGATGTGGGGAATGAACCCTTTGCCGGGGGTGCGGGTGACGGTGATCAACCCCCTGCCGACAGCCGCCTATTCGGGGATGCTGCCGGGGTTCGTCGCGGGGCACTACACCCGAGATCAACTCGACATTGATCTCGTGCGCCTCGCCCGCTTTGCCGGTGCCCGCGTGATCATCGGCGCGGCCGAAGGTATCGACACCGAAAAGCGCGAGGTCCGCATCGCGGGGCAAGCGCCCATTGGCTATGACGTGGCTTCGGTCGATGTCGGCATCACCTCGGAAATGCCCTCGCTGCCCGGCTTCTCCGAGCATGGCATTCCCGCCAAGCCCTTGGCCGAGTTCGCCGCCAAGTGGGATGCGTATCGCACCACCGCAAAGGAACCCAAGGTCGCCGTGATCGGCGCGGGGATCGCAGGCGCGGAGCTGGCCATGGCGATGGCGCATGCGCTGAAGGACCGGAGCGGCAAGGTCACGCTGATCGACAAAGCCGCAGCGCTGCCGGGGATGACCGACAAGGCTCGCGCCAAGGTTTTGGCGGCGATGGCCGAGGCGGGGGTGACCCTCGTCGAGAATGCGCCGATCGCTTCTGTTGATGCGGATGGTGTCCGGCTTGAGGACGGGCGGCTCATCGAGGCCGAGTTCGTCAATGGCGCGGCAGGGGCGCGGCCACATGATTGGGTCGCCACCACGGGTCTTGATCTTGTCGATGGCTATATCGCCGTGGGGCCGACCCTGCGGTCGAGCAATCCATTGATCTTCGCCACCGGCGACTGCGCCCACATGACCCACGCGCCGCGGCCCAAGGCGGGCGTCTATGCCGTGCGACAAGCGCCAATCCTGTTCAACAACCTGCGTGCAGCGCTGACCGAAAAGGGCCAGATGCGCCCCTATCGGCCGCAGCGGGATTATCTCAAGCTCGTCTCCCTTGGCCGCCGCTCGGCGCTGGCCGACAAGTTCGGCACCGCCGTGCGCGGGCCGCTTCTGTGGCTCTGGAAAGACCGGATCGACCGCAAGTTCATGGCGATGCTCGACGATCTGCCGAAGATGCCTGTGCCGCCCCTGCCGAAGGAAATGGCTGCCGGGGCCATTGAGGCGCTGGGCGACAAGCCGATGTGCGGTGGCTGTGGCGCCAAGGTCGGGCGCGG
>JBFEXG010000206.1:0-4602 GCA_041546005.1 Paracoccaceae bacterium | reverse complement strand
TTCGCAAAGCTCAAGATCGCCGGGCTTGTTGGCATCGTAGAGGATCAAGGGATGCATATTGCCGTCACCTGCGTGGAACACGTTGCCCACGCCAAGCCCGTATTCCTTGCTCATCTCGCCGATGCGGCGCAGGACGTAGGGCAGCTCGGAAACAGGGATTGTCCCATCAAGGCACATATAATCGTTGATCTGGCCCATCGCGCCAAATGCCGATTTCCGGCCCAGCCAGATACGCGCCGCCTCGTCGGCATCCTGCGCCTCGCGCAGTTCGACCGGATTGTGCCGCTGAGCGATCTCTTTGATCACGGCCAGCTGCTCGTCGATCTCGGCAGGGCTGCCTTCGACCTCGATGATCAGGAGAGATTCGCACATCGGATAGCCGGCATGGGCAAAGGCTTCAGTGGCCTCGATGCAGGGGCGATCCATAAACTCGATAGCGACGGGCAGAACGCCCGCCTTGATGATGTCGGACACGCACTCGCCCGCGACCTCGTTGCTGTCATAGCCGATCAACACCGGCCGTGCGCCCTCGGGCTTGGGCAGAATGCGCAGGGTCGCCTCGGTCACGACACCAAGCTGGCCTTCCGAGCCGCAGATCACGCCCAAAAGATCGAGCCCGCCGGCATCCATATGCGCGCCGCCCACCTCGATGATGGTTCCGTCCATCATCACCATGGTGACGCCGAGAAGGTTGTTGGTGGTCACGCCATATTTCAGGCAATGCGCCCCGCCCGAGTTCATGGCGATATTGCCGGCAATCGCACAGGCCAGCTGCGATGAGGGGTCGGGGGCATAGAAGAAACCGTCGGTCTCAACCGCGCCAGTTACTGACAGGTTGGTTCGGCCTGATTGGACGCGGATGAAACGGTTGGGATAATCGGTCTCGAGCACGGCATTCAGCCGCGCCACGCCGAGGATCACCGCATCCGCCGTGGGCAAAGCGCCGCCGGCGAGCGACGTGCCCGAGCCGCGCGGGACAACCGGAACCCCTTCCTCTTGGCAGATTTTCAGAACGGCCGAGACCTCTTCGGTCGAGTTCGGCAGCACCGCGCAAAGGGGTGGGCAACGATATGCGCTAAGGGCATCACACTCATAGGCTCGGGTTTCGGCCTCATCATGAATCACCGCCCCCTCATGGAGGGCATCCTGCAACCGGCTGACAATTCGAGCCTTTTTTGACAGAACGTCAGGGTTTGGCTGTGGCATTTCCATGAGAGAACCTCGCTATTGGTAAAGAAATATAACCAATTGATCGCTGAAGCAAGTAAAGCCGAAAGATGCGCGGTTTTGACCCAAGCTCGGATTGCTCAAGCAGGAGCGAGCAGGCTAGGCTCTGAGTTAAGACAAGTGACCGGACAGTATGAGCAACACAGACCAGCCACAAGCCACTGCGACAGCCGAAGGCATCGCCGCTGCGGCCCGTAGCGCCCGCAAGAAAGGGCCGCCCCCGGTCCATCTGTGGAACCCGCCATTCTGCGGCGATCTAGATATGCGGATCGCGCGGGACGGGACGTGGTTCTATCTCGGAACGCCGATCGGCCGGTATGAGTTGGTCAAGCTTTTCTCGTCGATCATCCGCAAGGACGGCGAGGACTATTTCCTCGTCACGCCGGTTGAAAAGGTCGGCATCAAGGTCGATGACGCGCCGTTCGTCGCGGTGGATTTCAACCCCGTCGAAGGCGGGCTCGAATTTGTCACCAACGTGGGCGACAAGGCTATCGCGGGCCCGGAGCATCCAATCCGCGTGGTGCGCGATCCGGTAACCGGCGAACCCTCGCCTTATGTTCTGATCCGGCGCAACCTCGAGGCGCTGATCGACCGCAAGTCGTTCTACCGGCTGGTCGAGTTGGGCGAGACCGAGGTGGTCGGGGGCGAGGACTGGTTCGGTATCCGCTCGGGCGGCGAATTCTTCCCGATCATCCCGGCGACCGAACTGCACGCCTAGCGCTGGGCGATCAGGACGCCAAGGCCGACGACCGCGGCGCCAAGGAACTGAGGCCAGCTCCACGCGGCACCGAGGGCGAAGAGGATCACCATCACATAGAATGGCGAGATGTTGATGTGGAAGGCGGCGACAGCCACGCCCATCCGCCCCACGGATACAATCCACAAAAGCTGCGAAATCGCCATGCCGAAGACGGCATAGACCAGAAGTGCTTCGACATCGGCGGCCTTGGTGAGCGGCGCGGGCGCATCGGTGATCCCCAGCGCGATGCCGCCTAGAAGGCTGACAGCCAAAACGATCAGCCCGCCCGAAAGCGTGACACTGGTGCGCCCGAGCGGGCTGAGATCGGGCAGGAAGCGCACCGTCGCCCAGCTGCCCCAGGCGAAGAGGAAGCACGAGACGATGGCAACAGCCGCGCCGAGGCCCAGCTGGGCATGAGGCGCGGAGCCGGTGGCGATGACCCCGCCGGCGATTGAAGCGGCAAGGCCGATCACGAAGGGCAGGCGCAGGCGCCGCTTTTCCCAAATCATCTCGATCAGGGTCGCGGCGATGGGGCTTGAGGCGGCGATGATGGCGACGGTCACCGCATCGGTGAGCGCCTGCGCCAAAAGCAGAAGATAGGCCCCGAGGCCGAATGCCAGCCCACCAATCATTGCCCCCTTGCCCCAGCGCGCACGAAGCAGGCGGCGGGGGCCGTCGATCATTGCCCAAAGCGGGATCAGGATGCACAGCGCGACGAGAAATCGGGCGGTCGCGGCGGCGAGCGGATCCCAGATCGATAGTAGGTGTTCGGCTGCGGGGAAGCCGGCTGCCCACGAGATCATCGACACCATGCAGACCACATTGGCGCCGATCATGCCGCCTGCGGGCTTGGGTGCGATGGGGGACAGCGTGTCGGCCATAAAATTCTCGAAGCAAATCTTTGCCCTGATCGGCCTTCCGGTGAATTTGGTCTTGCCCATTTCCGACCGATTGTCGCAAACGATGGTGTCGCTATCGGACCAGAGAGACAAATGCCCAAAGCCTGCGCCAACCTGACCCTTCTTTTCACCGAATTGCCCCTGCCCGAGCGGTTTGGCGCGGCGCGGAAGGCCGGGTTTGATACGGTCGAAATCCTCTTTCCCTACGACATGCCCGCGCCCGAGATCCGGCGACTTCTCGAGATCAACGACCTGACACTCGCGCTCATCAATTGCCCGCCGCCCAACTACGCCGATGGCCCGCGCGGCTTTGCCGCCGTTCCGGGAGGAGAGGATCGGTTCCGCACCGATTTCCGCCGCACCCTGCGCTATGCCGAGGCGCTGGGCGCAAAGTTCATCCACATCATGGCCGGTGTCGCTGATGGCCCCGAGGCCGAGTCTGCGATGATCGACAACCTGCGCTGGGCCGCCGCCGAGGCGCCGGATCAGGCGCTGACCATCGAGCCGATCAACCGGGTGGATATGCCCGGCTATTTCCTTGCCGACTATGACCTCGCTGCCCGCATCCTTGATGTCGTGGCCGCGCCCAACCTCGGGCTTCAGTTCGATGCCTATCACGCCCACCGGATCACCGGCGATGTGATGGGCACATGGGAGAAGATGGCCCCCCGTGTGACCCACATACAGGTCGGCGGTTTCCCCGGGCGGCACGAGCCCGTTGCCTGCGACATCGACTATCCGGCCTTCTTCGCCCGGCTCGACCGGGACGGATATGAAGGCTGGGTCAGTGGGGAATATCATCCCGCCGGACGGACCGAAGAGGGCCTCAGCTGGATCAGGATCTAGGGCCGGAGCACCACGGGGCGCTCCGGCCAAGCTGTCCTTAGACGGACAGGCAGAGGTATTTCATCTCGAGGTAATCCTCGATGCCATGGTGGCTGCCTTCGCGGCCGAGGCCCGACTGCTTGACGCCGCCGAACGGCGCGACCTCGGTCGAGATGATGCCGGTGTTGATGCCGACGATGCCATATTCGAGCGCCTCGGCGACCTTGGTCACGCGGCTCACGTCCTTGGCGTAGAAGTAGGAGGCAAGGCCAAAGATCGTATCGTTGGCCTGTTCGATCACATCGTCCTCGTCTTCAAACATGAAGAGCGGGGCGAAGGGGCCGAAGGTCTCGTCATTGGCGACCATCATCTCCTTGGTGGCGTTGGTCACGATGGTCGGCTGGAAGAAGTTGCCGCCAAGCTCGTGTTCCTTGCCGCCCGTCAGAACCTGACCTCCCTTGGCGAGCGCGTCCTTGAGGTGCTGGCGCACCTTGTCGACGGCCGAGGCCTCGATCAGCGGCCCGAGGGCGGTGCCCGCGGTGAGGCCGTCGCCTACGGGGAGTGCCTCGACGGCGATCTTCAGCTTGGCGGCGAACTCGTCATAGACGCCCTTCTGGACATAGATCCGGTTCGCGCAGACGCAGGTCTGGCCGTTGTTGCGGAACTTGCAGGCGATGGCGCCAGCCACGGCTTCGTCAATGTCGGCGTCGTCAAAGACGATGAAGGGGGCGTTGCCGCCAAGCTCCATCGAGCATTTCATCACCTGATCGGCGGCCTGGCGCAGCAGGATGCGGCCGACCTCGGTCGAGCCGGTGAAGGTCAGTTTGCGGACCTTGTGGTTCTCGCAGAATTCCTTGCCGATGTCCGAGGCGCGGCTCGAGGTGACGATCGACAGGACACCCTTGGGCACGC
>JBFEXG010000145.1:0-6397 GCA_041546005.1 Paracoccaceae bacterium | reverse complement strand
ATGGGCGTTGAGCGAGCCGCGGCGCCCGATCTTCATCATCTCGCCCATCTCGCTTGGGCAGGTCGGCTCGCCCACGAGGCAGGCGGTCATGGCCTCGTTGTTGGCTTTCATCCAGTCGAGAAGGGCGGTGGTGCCATCCACGGCATCGCCCTCTTCATCGCCGGTGATCGTCAGGATGATCGCGCCATCGGGGGGCGTCTCCTGCACGAAATCAATGGCGGCGGCCGCAAAGGCGGCGACGCCGGATTTCATGTCGGTCGCACCCCGGCCATAGAGCCAGCCATCCTTGATCTCGGCCCCGAAAGGATCGACCGTCCAATCCTCTCGGTTGCCGATCGGCACCACATCGGTATGGCCGTTGAAGCCGAAGCTGCGGTTTGCCCCCTGCCGGCCCCAACGGGCGAAAAGGTTGCTGACACCGCCGCGATCGACCCGCGTGCAGGCGAAACCGGCCTCCGAGAGCACCCGCTCCAGAAGCACCAGCGCCCCACCCTCCTCGGGCGTCACCGAGGGGCAGCGGATGAGATCGGCGGTAAGGGCAACGGGATCGACGGGGTTCGGCATCGGGGTTCTCCTTTGCCTGATGGCTAGCGGCTCGGGGGCGATCATGCAATTGCCCCCGTGCCCGACTGTGTCGGCTCGGCGACACCGAACCGCACCACCGCGCCTTCGGGGATTCGCAAGGCCAAGCCTTTGCGCTATCCCTTTGCCTACACCAACCCGAGGCAGGGCAGAACATGAGGGTCAAAGACCCCAAAGACGACACAGCGGCATCCAACTGGATCGCTTTGCGAGACACCCACGGTGTCGTCTTTTCGCCGTTCACCCGTGGCCATAGCCCCTCGCCCGGAACGCTCCTGCCCCGCGGCACACTGTTCTTGCATTACGCGCACGAACCGCGCCCTGTGCGGCACAATCTGATCCGCTATTCCGCGCGGGCACCGTGGCCCAGCTCGCTGACGGTCTGCACAGAGCCGGACGGACGGATGCGGGTTCTTATGGCCCAAGGGGCGTCCAGCACGGCCTTCGATCTTCCGACCGCGCTTCGCGGGCCCGAGGAAGACGTCATCTTCCGCTACAGCTGGGATGGCCCTGCACGTCAGGCGAGCTTGACGGTCGATTTGCCCGAGCGCGGCGCAACATTTCACGCCAAAGTGGAAGCGCCCATTCCGCTCTTCCTTCGGGATGTGCACAGGATCATTGCCGAGACATCTGAAACCGTCCTCTCACACGAGGTGCGCTCGGTGGCCTTCAGCGCCGAGGTCGAGCCGATCGGGCCCAATCCGACGCTGGCGCCGGATGCGAGGATCGCAACGCCAGCGGGCGAGCGCCTGATCGCATCGCTAAAGGTGGGAGACTATGTTCTCTCCACCGATGGAGAGCCTGCACAAATTCGCTGGGTTTGCTGGCAAGATGTCCCCGCTCGGGGAAGATTTGCGCCACTGCGTCTTCGGGCGCCGTTTTACGGGCTCAATAACGACCTTATCGTCGCGCCCGACCAAAGATTACGCCTGAGCGGGTCCGAGGTCGAATATCTGTTTGCCGAGGAACAGGTCTCTGCAACGGCCGGCCACCTTATGGACGGGCGGACGATTGTCAGGGGGCCCGACACCACGATCCAGAGATACTACCAGCTCTTGCTCGACCGGCCCGCCACACTCATCGTCAATGGCGCCGCGCTTGAAAGCTTTGATCCGGGTGCGATGGCCGGCAATCGAGAGCTGATCGCAGCCTCTGTCCTGCGCGGCCTGCCGCCGGAACTGGTTCCGGCGTCTTATGGGTCGGGGCTGCCACAGCTGAAGGGCTTTGAGGCGCTGACGCTGGCGCGCTAGTCGTAGAAGGGCGTCATCTGGGCAACGATGACGCTGTTTTCCTCGAGCGCCCGCTGCATCAGCTCTTTCTCTTCGTCGTCGATGTCGTGGCCTTCGGCCAGCCGCTCATCAAGCGTGCCATAGCCCGACACATCGAGGGGCGCGAGATCGGCCTGCTTGAGGATCGCCACGGTTTCCCGCACCGCCTCGGCCTCGTCCACGCCGGAGGCATAGCACATCAGTGCAGCACCAGTGCTACCCTCGGGCAGACCGTCGTCTTCATGCCGGCCCACCTCGACAAGGAGAGTGTAGACCTGCTGGGGCTTCTTGGGTTTGGCTTTGTCGTTCATGCGCACGGCCATACGCGCGGCCAGTTGGCTGGTCAATGGGCGTGGCGGCCGAGATAGAGAGACATTTTCACGGCCTGTTCGGGGTTGCCGTCGAGCTTGACATTTGGATCATCGCGAAAGCCAAGGGACCGATACAGGGCGAGCGCTTCGTCATGCCGGTGCAGTGCCGAAAGGCGCATCCATTCAAAGCCCTTCATTCGCGCGATCTCTATCAGTTGATCGGCGAGCAGCCGCGCCACGCCCTTGCCTCGCGCTTCGGGGCGAACAAACATCCGGTTCATTTCGCAGGCATGGCTGCCAAGGTCGCGCATCAAGAGAAGGCCGACCGGCGCACCATCGAGCAACGCCAAAAGCCCCTCGCCTTTTGGAGGGCCATAGTCTTTCCGAACGTCTTTCATGCGCTCTGCGAACTTCTGCCCTTCCAGGTATCCGTCGATCTCATTTTGCATCTCCTGATAGCGACCCCGGAGCCAATCGACGAACTCCCAAGCAAGCTTCTCCGCCTCGGCGGCCTGCCAGTCTTCCCGGATTTCCTGAATTTCGATCATGTTAACCCCCCAAACCAATGGGATGAGCCTAGCATGAATCTTTGGTTTGTTCAGTAGAGCCAAGCGGGGTAGGCGATTTTGCCTGCCGCGAGGCAATGGCCCGCCTGCGTGGCGGGCCATTGGATAGGCTAGCGGATGGTAATAGTCCCAAACATTCCGGCCTCGTAGTGGCCCTCGATTTCACAAGTGATCTCGAGGTTCTCGCCAGTTTGAACGGGGACGAAGAACCACTCCACAGTCTGGTGAGGGCCAACTTCTACTTCGTTGATGTGCCCTTTGATTTCGGCAACAAGCTCGCCATCGGGTGTCTCGATCTCGACCTTCCGGATAAAGATCCTTTCAAGGACCTCATTCAGAGCGAGCTCGTGTTTGTAGTCGTCCACGTTGGTGATGACAAAAGCGTAGGCTTGCCCTGTCACAAGATCAAAGTGGTTGGGATTGAAGTACATATTGCCGTCGCCGTCCGTCCCCATCTCCATCGGCAAGTCGATCACGTTGGCACGGGAAAGATCGCCTTCGGCATATGACAGGGTAGGCAACAGCATGGCTGTAGCGGCAAGGAATGTCTTAAATTTCATTATAATTTCTCCAAATTTTCGAAGCATTTGCTCCAAGTCAAAGTCTAGGCGCGCCCGATGGGACGCGCCTTGATCTGACCCCAGTATTTGGAAGATAGGGCTCGGCCCAAGCGCTGCGCGAGCGCGGCAGACCTAGTCCCTCAATAACTCGTTGATCCCGGTCTTCGACCGCGTCTGGGCATCCACGCGCTTGACGATCACGGCACAATAGAGATTCACGCCGCCTTTCGAGGGCATGGAGCCGGCGACAACCACCGAATAGGGCGGCACCTCGCCGTACATGACCTCGCCGGTTTCGCGGTCGACGATCTTGGTCGATTTGCCGATGAACACACCCATGCCAAGGACCGAGCCCTCGCGCACGATGCAGCCTTCGACAACCTCGGAGCGCGCACCGATAAAGCAGTTGTCCTCGATGATGGTCGGGCCGGCCTGCATCGGCTCTAAGACGCCGCCGATGCCGACGCCGCCCGAAAGGTGAACGTGCTTGCCGATCTGGGCGCAGGAGCCGACGGTGGCCCAGCCATCGACCATCGTACCTTCATCGACATAGGCGCCGATGTTGACGAAGGACGGCATCAGAACCACGTTCTTGGCGATATAGGCCGAGCGGCGGACGATCGAGCCCGGCACAGCGCGGAAGCCCGCCTCGCGCCACTGGTTCTCGCCCCAGCCCTGCCATTTCGAGGGAACCTTGTCCCACCAGTTCGATCCACCGTTCGAGCCGGAAATCTCGTGCATGTCGGTCAGGCGGAACGACAGGAGCACCGCCTTCTTGGCCCATTGGTTGACGTGCCATTTCCCGTCTGCCTGACGCTCGGCCACGCGCAGCTTGCCGCTGTCGAGCGCAGTCAGCGTGTCTTCGATGGCTTCACGGGTCTCGCCCTTGGTCGCGGGGGTGATGGTATCACGCGCGTCCCACGCGGCTTCGATGGCGGCTTCCAGTTGGGCGTTGGACATGGGTGTTCCCTTTTCGCGTCAGGTTTGTCGAGTTGAGTGCCCTATACTCACAGCGCCCGAGCGGCACAATGCGACGATTAGGAAAGCGGATCCGGCGCGATATTGGCGCCGCAAAGAAGCACGGCGACCCGCTCGCCCGGCTCAGGCCGGTAGGCGCCCGATAGAAGCGCGGCGAGCGCACAGGCTCCGCCCGGCTCAACCAGCATCCGCGCCTCGCGCCAGAGGGTCTGTTGCGCCTTGGCGATGGCCTCGTTTGATACGAGGATTGAGGGGGTTCCGGCCTCTTGGGCGAGGTCAAAGCAGATTTGCCCGATCTTTCGCGCGCCGAGCGAATTGGCAGCGATCCCCGAGACCTCGACATCGATTGGCTTGCCTGCCTCAAGAGCGGCGTGGAGTGCACAGGAAGTCTCCGGCTCAACGGCCACGATCTTGCGCCGCTTGCCCGCCCAAGCGATCGCCCCGCCAATGAGGCCGCCACCGCCAACGGCGATCAGGACGGTATCGGCCTCAAGCCCCTGCTCTTCCCACTCTTTCATGCAGGTGCCCTGTCCCGCGACCGTTCCGGGCGCGTCATAGGCATGGACCTGCATCGCGCCGGTTGCCGCTTCATAGTCGAGCGCCGCCGCAAGGGCATCGGCATAGGCGCCGGGCACAACGGTCAGATCGGCGCCGGTGCGCTCGATCAGGGCGATCTTTGAGGGGCCCGCCATCTCGGGCACAAAGATCCGCGCCGGAATGCCAAGTCGCGCGGCGGCAAAGGCCACGGCGGCCCCATGATTGCCCCCCGAAGCTGCAACCACGCCGCCCGCTGGAACATCGCCCTCAAGTAGCGTGTTGAACGCCCCCCGCGCCTTGAAGCTACCTGTATGCTGGGTGAACTCGAGCTTAACCTCGAGAGCGCGGTCGAGGCCGCCAAGATCGAGGCGCGCCACAGCCGTCCTTCGCACATGGCCCTCGATCCGGTCGGCGGCGGCGCTGATCTCGGTGGTCCAATCGGTCATCTCGCCCTCCTAGTTGTGACTGGCCTTGTAGGTCGGCTCGTTCTACCAATGGCCAAGAGCAGAAGAAAGGATCGACAATAATGCGCGATCAAAGACGTCACCCATTCCGCGATAGCATTCAGGACCGTGATGCGGCCCAGCATTTCGAGGAAACGGCCCAGACAGCGTCAACCACCTATCGGCTGGCCTTCAACGATCCCGATTTCCTACTCAGGGAAGAGCTGCGCCCAGTCCGGCTTCAACTCGAGCTTCTGAAGCCAGAGCTTGCGATGAACGAGGCGCGGGTCAAATCGACGATCGTTCTGTTCGGCGGCGCGCGCATTCCCGATCCCGCCAAAGCGGACAAGGCCCCCGCCAATCTTGCCGCGCTGTCGCATTACTACGAAGAGGCCCGCAACTTCGCGCGGCTGATCACCGAACATTCCGTCAAGAACGGCGGCATCGAGAACGTCATCGTCACCGGCGGAGGCCCGGGCGTGATGGAAGCGGGCAACCGAGGCGCGGCGGAGGCGGGTGGAAAGTCCATCGGCCTCAACATCGTGCTGCCGCACGAACAGGCGCCAAACCAGTATGTGACGCCCGAGCTTTGCTTCAACTTCCACTATTTCGCGATCCGCAAGATGCACTTTCTGATGCGCGCCAAGGCGGTTTGCATCTTCCCCGGCGGCTTTGGCACGATGGACGAGCTTTTCGAAGCGATCACCCTCATTCAGACGGGCCGGATGGAGCAGGTGCCGATCCTGCTTTTCGGTAGATCGTTCTGGGAGAAGGTCATCAATTTTCAGGCGCTGGCAGATGCTGGAACGATCTCGCCCGAAGACCTCAAGCTTTTCCGCTTTGTCGAAACCGCCGAAGAGGCGGTCGAGCAGATCGAGACATGGGAGAATGCGGGCAAGAAACGCGCGCATATTCCGGGGCGGTGACGAGGACCGCCAAGACTGCCGCCGAGATGATCGGCGGGATGGATCCGGTGATGGTTGCGGGCGATGTGGCCTTTGCTTCGATTACCGATCCGGCAGAGTTGGCGCGGCTTCTGCCTCTAGCCCGCGCCGTCTTTCGCGAGGTCGAGAGCATCTCGATGATCCTGCCGCTTGCGGACCATCCCGACCGCGCCAACGCACAGCCGATGCGGCAGATCACACTCAACGT
>JBFEXG010000330.1:0-2641 GCA_041546005.1 Paracoccaceae bacterium | reverse complement strand
CAATCGCGCCATGTCGGGTGGCGATCGAGCGGGTTGCCGGGGATGTCGAAGGTCACATCATCCGGCAATTGGACCGGCAGGTTCTCCTTCTTCTCGGGGACAACGCCGCAATCTTCGCAATGGACAACTGGAATCGGGCAGCCCCAATAGCGCTGGCGGCTCAGACCCCAGTCGCGCAGGCGGAACTTGGTCACGCCCGTGCCCCAACCGGCCTTTTCGGCAAAGTCGATAGTGGCGTCGATGGCTTCCTGACCGGTCGCCACATCTAGCCCTGCGAAGTGATCGACCCAGCGGACCTTTTCCGTCTTCATCGGCACGAAGGCGGTATTCGCCACCGGCGTTGCATCGTCGAGCGCAAAGAAAGTGTCGATCACCGGCAGGTCATACTTGCGGCAGAAGTCGAGGTCGCGCTGGTCGTGCGCGGGGCAGCCAAAGATCGCGCCGGTGCCATAATCCATCAGGATGAAGTTGGCGATCCAGACCGGCAGGTGCCAGTCGGGGTTCAGCGGATGCTGCACGGTCAGGCCGGTGTCAAAGCCGAGCTTCTCGGCCTTTTCCAGCGCCTCTTCGGTGGTGCCGCCCTTGGCGCATTGGGCGCGGAAGGCTGCAACCTCGGGGTTCTTCTCGGCCAGAGCCTTGGCCAGCGGGTGGTCCGAGGAAATGCCGACGAAGGATGCGCCCATGAGCGTGTCGGGGCGGGTGGTGTAGACGTCGATCCGCTCATGGCCCTCGGCGGGCGCGACCATGTCGAACGACATTTGCAGGCCGCGCGATTTGCCGATCCAGTTGGCCTGCATCAGCTTGACCTTGGCGGGCCAGTTATCGAGGCCATCAATGGCGGCCAACAATTCCTCCGAGAAATCGCTGATCTTGAAGAACCACTGCGTCAGCTCGCGCCGCTCCACATCCGCGCCCGAGCGCCAGCCCTTGCCGTCGATCACCTGTTCGTTGGCCAGAACGGTCATGTCGACCGGATCCCAGTTGACCACGGCGTTCTTGCGATAGACGAGGCCCGCCTCGAGCATATCGAGGAACAGCGCCTGCTGTTGGCCGTAGTATTCGGGATCGCAGGTGGCCAGCTCGCGCGACCAATCGAGCGACCAGCCCAAGGGCTTCATCTGCGTCTTCATCACTTCGATGTTCTGATAGGTCCAGTCCTTCGGATGCCCGCCCGAGGCCATCGCGGCGTTCTCTGCCGGCATCCCGAAGGCGTCCCAGCCCATCGGGTGCAGCACGTTGAAGCCGTTGGCGATTTTGTAGCGGGCGATTACGTCTCCCATCGTATAGTTCCGCACATGGCCCATATGCAGCCGCCCCGACGGATAGGGGAACATCTCGAGCACATAGTATTTCGGCTTGTCCGCGGTCCGGGTGGCGCGGAAAACGCCGGCCTCTTCCCAGGCGGCTTGCCATTTGGCTTCGATCTCGGTGGCGGAATAGCGGGACATTGGATTGGTCTTTCAGGACAGTGAAACGCCGGGCGGTTGGGCCCGGCGCTCAGTTAATCGAGTTTTTGGGCGGATTCTATAGCTAGCTGCCGATCCGTAGCTGGCGCGCGCGGGCAAGGATCGCGTCTTCGACGGCGCGCTGGGTCTCGGCGGCAACGGCGCCGGAACGGCTTTGCAGCGCCACGCTCAACGAGCGGGCATCGAGCGCGGGATCACTGATATGCACGGTCGCGCGATAGGCTTTGCCGCCGCCCGGCGGGGTGCCATAGCCGAAGACGATCACGCCGGTGAAGGGATCGACCGCCTCGATGGGCAAGAAGCTCAACACATCAATCGCGGCGGCCCAGAGGTATTTATTGACCGCAACGCTCTCGGCCCCGGCCACACGCGCGGCCTGACGGGTCACGCCCGCATCCGGCGCTTTGGAGCCGCCAAGGCCAAACGGCAGGCTCGAAAGCCCGCTGCCGCCCGAACAGGCCGCGAGCGTTGCAACAAGTGCGGTGGTGATGGCCAAACGGCCGATACGGTCAAAGGTCATGTTTTGCCCCCCGTCGCCCAAGATCGGGCGCTTTTACAAAATGTGTAGCGAAGGGGCACTCGCCTCACAAGGCCCAAGGGCAAAACCCGATGGCCCAAAAAGAATGAGCGGCCCCGAAGGACCGCTCAAACTTACCCGTTGGGTGCGTTCGATTAGAACTCGAACGACACGCCGACAGTGCCGCCAGCGGCGTAGCCGACAGCGTAGTCGTCGGTGGCGCCGATGTTGCCAGTGACATAGCTGACGGTCGCCGAAGCGCCGTTGCCGAGGTCGTACTCGAGGCCAACGTAGGTGCCCGGGTTGACCATACCGGCCATGACGACAGCGCCGCCGCCCATGTCGTAGGAGCCTTCGATCTCAACGCCGACGCCATCGGTGCTGAGAGTCGCCGACATCGCGCCTTCGGTGTACGACAGCGAAGCGGAGTCGAAGCCAGCGTCGTCAAAGGTGGCCGAAGCCGAAACCGCGCCCATGTCGTAGCCAGCGGTGACCGACCAGGTCGCGTCGCTGTTGTAGACAACACCAACCGAGAGCGGATCAGCCGAGTAGTCGGCAGTCACGTCCCAGTCACCCGAGTCGCCGGTGTTGAAGCCGAGGGCAACCGAACCAACGGTATAGCCAACGCCAAGGCCCCAAGCAGTGCCGTTGTAGGTCT
>JBFEXG010000026.1:0-14952 GCA_041546005.1 Paracoccaceae bacterium | reverse complement strand
TGAACGGACAGGATAACCGCTGAAGGCATCTAAGCGGGAAGCCCCCCTCAAAACAAGGTATCCCTGAGGACCGTGGTAGACCACCACGTCGATAGGCCGGAGATGTAAGCGCAGCAATGCGTTCAGTTGACCGGTACTAATGGTCCGATAGGCTTGATTTGATCCAGTAACAGCAAAACTGGACCAAAAGCATACGCACACATGAAAATGTACTGACTTGGAAAGAGGATTTTATTCGGTCTGGTGGTCATAGCACGAGCAAAACACCCGACCCCATTCCGAACTCGGCCGTTAAGTGCCGTCGCGCTGATGGTACTGCGTCTTAAGACGTGGGAGAGTAAGTCACTGCCAGACCTAATAAAATCCTCTTCTCTCTAATCGATCCAAACCAACATCACCGCGGGATGGAGCAGCCCGGTAGCTCGTCAGGCTCATAACCTGAAGGTCGTAGGTTCAAATCCTACTCCCGCAACCAAAAATGCAGAACCGCCCGTAGCATCGCTGCGGGCGTTCCCGTTTGCAGCGCGGAGGTGTCGGTGAAAACTGCTAGGGCTTTCAGGCCAATTTCCGGTGCCAAGCGAAGAATCCAAGCCATTTGACTAGACATTTGCGGCAATCAGCGATGTTTCCCTGCTGCGTTAGTGTTATTAACCAATATCGGGCAGAATGCCCCTATTCATCACCAAAAGGTTTTTCTGAGAATGCTCAGCCACGCCGAACCCAGTTTCCGCGAATCCGTCGATATCATGTTCAACCGCGCTGTCGCGCTAATGGACCTGAGCCCGGGACTGGAAGAAAAAATTCGCGTTTGCAACGCGACCTATACCGTCCGTTTCGGGGTGCGACTGCGCGGCGCGATCCATACGTTCACCGGCTATCGCTCGGTCCATTCCGAGCACATGGAGCCCGTGAAGGGCGGCATCCGCTATGCGATGTCGGTCAATCAGGATGAGGTCGAGGCGCTGGCGGCGCTGATGACCTATAAATGCGCCCTTGTCGAAGCACCGTTTGGAGGCTCAAAGGGTGGCCTCTGCATCGACCCGCGAGAGTGGGACGAGCGCGAGCTTGAGCAGATCACCCGCCGCTTCGCCTATGAACTGATCAAGCGCGACCTGATCCATCCGTCGCAGAACGTTCCGGCGCCCGATATGGGAACAGGTGAGCGCGAGATGGCCTGGATTGCCGACCAGTATGCAAGGATGCACACCACAGACATCAACGCCAAGGCCTGCGTGACCGGAAAACCGCTGAACTCTGGCGGCATCCAAGGCCGCGTCGAGGCCACTGGCCGTGGCGTGCAATATGCGCTGCGGGAGTTCTTCCGCTACCCTGAGGATATTGCGAAGGCGGGCCTGAAAGGCAGCTTGAGCGGCAAGCGTGTGATCGTACAGGGCCTCGGCAATGTGGGCTATCACGCGGCCAAATTCCTTGGAGAGGAAGACGGCTGCAAGATCATCGGCATCATTGAGCGTGATGGCGCGCTTTTCGACGAAGGCGGTCTCAACGTCGAGGCCGTCCGTCAGTGGATGAACAAACATGGCGGGCTTGCCGGCTATCCGGATGCCAACCATCAGGCCGACGGATCCTCGGTTCTTGAGGCTGAATGCGATATTTTGATTCCGGCCGCGATGGAGGGTGTGATCAACCTTGGCAACGCTGACAGGATCAAAGCGGCGATGATCATCGAGGCCGCCAACGGCCCGGTGACGGCTGGCGCTGACGAGGTTCTGCAGAAGAAAGGCGTGGTCATCATTCCAGACATGTATGCCAACGCAGGCGGTGTGACCGTGTCGTATTTCGAGTGGGTCAAGAACCTCTCGCACATCCGCTTTGGCCGGATGCAACGCCGCGCAGAAGAAGCGCGCACGCTCATGCTTGTGGAAGAGTTGGAGCGGCTATCGGCCGACAAGGGCCTCGGTTGGACCCTGAGCCCCGGCTTCAAGCAGGCCTATCTGCGTGGAGCTGACGAGCTTGAGCTGGTCCGGTCGGGCCTCGATGACACGATGCGCACAGCCTACCAATCCATGCGCGAAGTTTGGCACGGGCGCGACGACGTCAAGGACCTGCGGACCGCAGCCTATATCGTCTCGATCAGCCGCGTGGCCTCGAGCTATCGCGCCAAGGGCCTGTGATTTGAAATAGTTGGAAATCCCCCTCTGCCACGAGCCTTGGGGGATTTCCTTTTCTTAAAAGCGGCTTCTTTGCACAGAGAGGGCCGTGAAGCGGCGCCTCCTCCTTGTTCCCGGCCCTGCCTCCGCCTATGTGGATAGGCATGAAACGCTGGATCCCATTTGTCAAAACCGGCCCCCTTGTGTCCGTCATCCGGCTGCAAGGGAGCATCAGCAATTCCTCGCGCGGGCTCGATGACATCAGCCTTGGCCCGGTGATCGAAAAAGCCTTCTCGCGCGGCAAGCCCGTCGCTATCGCGCTCGAGATCAATTCACCCGGCGGTTCGCCAGTGCAGTCCTCTCTGATCGCTGCACGCATTCGGAGGCTGGCTGAGGAGAAGAACGTCCCCGTTTATGCCTTCGTCGAGGATGTTGCGGCCTCAGGCGGCTATTGGCTCGCTTGTGCGGGCGACGAGATCTATGTCGATCGCGGTTCGATCATCGGATCGATCGGCGTCATCTCCGCGAATTTTGGCGCGCATGAGCTGTTGGGCAAGGTCGGCGTCGAGCGGCGCATCTATACGGCTGGAAAGTCGAAATCGATGCTCGACCCATTCGTGCCTGAAAAGGCGGCCGATGTGAAACGGCTCAAGGGATGGCTTGAGGATTTGCACGCCTATTTCATCGATTGGGTGCAGTCCCGGCGAGGCGGCAAGCTTGCTGAGGGAGCCGACCTCTTTACCGGCGAGGTCTGGGTGGGGCAGAAGGGCGTGGATGTTGGATTGGCCGACGGGATCGGCCACCTTGTCCCCACGATGAAAAAGAAATTCGGCAAAGAGACCAAGTTCCGCCGCTACGGCCAGAAGCTTTCGATCGCTCAGCGCCTCGGGGCACGGCTCGCCGGGGACGCGATCGGCGCTGTGGAAGAACGCGCCGATTTCGCGCGGTTTGGTCTGTAGATGCTGATCAAGGGCATCACCCTTTTCCTGATCGCAATGCTTGTGCTCGGGATGTTCGGCAAGCTCCGATTTCCGTCGATCAGTCTGCGCCGCGACGGGAAATGCCCCAAATGTGGCCGCCACCGCATCGGAAAAGGCCCCTGTGTCTGTGGCAAGGCCTAAACGATGATGGATTGGGTTGTAGCATCTGTCAGCCTCGTGCTCCTGCTTCTTGCGGGTGATGCGTTGGTCAAAGGGGCGGTCAACCTTTCGCTCAGGCTCGGCGTTCCTGCGCTGATCGTGTCGCTGACTGTCGTGGCCTTCGGCACGTCAGCGCCCGAGTTGCTTATCTCGGTTCAGGCATCCCTTGAAAATGCTCCGGGAATTGCCCTTGGCAATGTTGTGGGCTCAAACACCGCCAATATTCTGCTGGTTCTGGGTATTCCCGCGATCCTTTCCACTATGCGAACAAGCGACTGCGAAACGCGCAAGAGCTATGTTCAGATGATCTTGGCGAGCGGTCTCTTTATCGCCCTGTGCCTCGGCGGCGAGCTGACCAGGGCCAGCGGGGCCGTTCTTCTCATTGCGCTCGTGGCGATGCTCTACTACGCCTTCCTAGAAGCGCGCCGACATCGCGCTGCCTGCCATCTTGCCGAACAGGAAGAAGACGTTGAAGGCGCCGATCCGGATATGCCTTGGGTCAAGGTTCTGTTCCTTCTGGGGGTTGGTCTTGTCGGGCTGCCCATTGGGGCCAGTCTACTTGTCGATTCATCGGTGAATATCGCGCGGGAGTTCGGCATTAGCGAAACCGCGATCGGCCTGACGCTTGTCGCCATCGGGACCTCTCTGCCCGAGCTGGCAACCACCGTGATGGCCGCAATCCGGCGGCAGGCCGACGTTGCGCTTGGCAATGTCATTGGCTCCAACATGTTCAACCTTCTGGGGATCATGGGCATTGCCAGCCTCATTCATCCGATCCCGGTTGACCCAAGCTTTATCGCGTTCGATTTCTGGATCATGCTCGGCGCCTCTCTTTTGCTCGTCCCGTTCGTCTTTTTTCGCAAAGACCTTACTCGTGGTTGGGGCATCGCGCTGACGGCGCTATACATGGCCTATATCTTTGCGGTTCTGGGATAGGGCGATGCAGCAGAAGCGAGCATTGGTGACAGGCGGCGGCGCGCGGCTCGGAAGAGCGATGGCGCTGTTTCTGGGCGAGCGCGGCTATGATGTCGCGGTTCACTATTCAACCTCGCGGGAAGGTGCCGAGGCAGTCGCCAAGGAAATCCGTGCCATGGGCCGGACTGCGGCGGCACTCAAGGCCGACCTCCTGCACGATAGCGAGACCGAAGCCCTCTATGCCGCCGCAACACAGGCGCTCGGCGGGCCGATTACCTGTCTCGTAAACAGCGCCTCGATCTTTGAATACGACACCATCGAAAGCGCCACGCGCGAAAGCTGGGATCGGCATATCGGGTCGAACCTGCGGGCGCCGTTTGTCCTGACACAAGCGATGGCAAGAACGATCCCCGACCCCCTCAATGATGAGAGGGGCGAGCCGGTGGCGCAGGGTCTTATCGTCAACATGGTCGATCAGCGGGTCCGCAAGCTCACGCCCGATTTCATGACCTATACGATTGCCAAAATGGGGCTTTGGGCGCTGACCCAAACCTCCGCGCGCGCCCTTGCGCCGAAGATGCGCGTCAATGCGATCGGACCGGGGCCGACGATGATCGGGCATAGGCAAAGCCAGGAACATTTCGACAATCAACGAAAAGCAACCGTTCTCGAGCGCGGCTCAAATCCCGAGGAAATCGTTGCGGCACTTGGATATTTCCTCGATGCGCCGGGGGTCACGGGACAGCTGATCTGTGTCGATGGCGGCCAGCATCTGGGATGGAAGACGCCCGATATTCTGGGTGTGGAGTAGCGTCCACCGAAAAGTTGTGCACCCGCGCCTCGTCCGGCCGAAAGGTGGTAACGTTTCATCAATGATTTCAGTCCCTTGCCTGATATGAACTTTTTTATCCAATAATTTCAGTTGGTTGCAAAAATGCCTAAAAAATAGGCAGATCAACGAAGGGAGCGAAAAACAAGGAAAATTCCCGCCTGCCCAGATATTGCCCACCGAGTTATCCACAGAAATGGTGGATGCCTTTCCTCTTGCTCTCTCGTTGCTAACATGTAACCGCAGACCAGAATCACGGATCGACCGAGGATGACCGAGAACTTCGTCGAACAGCCCACCGGATTCGCCTGCATTCAAGGCTATTTGCGCAACCTTGAAAGCGCGCCGGGCGTTTACCGGATGCTCGATGCAGAGAGCCGAGTTCTCTATGTCGGCAAAGCACGGAACCTGAAGGCACGAGTTTCGAACTACGCCCGCCCGGGCAACCATTCACCGCGCATCGCCCGGATGATCTCTGAGACCGCGTCGATGATGTTTCTCACGACACGGACCGAGACTGAGGCGCTTCTTCTCGAACAGAACCTCATCAAGCAACTCAAGCCGCGCTACAACGTCCTTCTGCGCGACTACAAATCCTTTCCCACCATCCTTGTTAGCCGCGAGCACGCCTTTCCGCAGATCAAGAAGCACCGGGGCGCGAAGAAGGAGAAGGGGGATTATTATGGCCCCTTTGCCAGCGCCGGGGCAGTGAACCGGACGTTGAACCAGTTGCAGAAGGTCTTCCTTCTGCGGAATTGCTCTGACAGCCAGTTCGAGAGCCGCACGCGCCCTTGCCTTCTTTATCAAATCAAGCGCTGCTCGGCGCCCTGCGTGGGCTACATTTCTGAAGAGGACTATGCCGCTGCGGTGACCGATGCCGCCGAGTTTCTGGCCGGCAAGACCACCCGCATTCAGGAAACCCTTGCCGCTGAAATGGCTGATGCCGCCGAAGCGATGGAATACGAACGCGCCGCGGGCTTGCGCGATCGGATCCGCGCTTTGACACAGGTGCAAACTGCGCAAGGCATCAATCCGCGTGGCGTGGCGGATGCCGATGTGATTGCGCTGCATATCGAAGGCGGGCAGGCCTGCGTTCAGGTTTTTTTCATTCGCGGGCACCAGAACTGGGGCAACCACGATTTCTATCCTCGTATCTCGGGCGAGGAAGACGCGACCGAGGTGATGGAGGCCTTTGTCGGCCAGTTCTATTCCGACCGCGAGCCGCCGAGGATGCTGCTCCTGTCGCACGGCCTCGACGATCAGGACCTGATGGCCGAGGCCTTGGCCGAGACGGCGGGGCGCAAGGTCGAGGTTCTTGTGCCTCAGCGGGGCGAAAAGGCCGAGCTGGTGGGCCATGCCCTCCGCAATGCCCGTGAAAGCCTCGCCCGGCGAATGGCCGAAACGGCGACGCAATCCAAGCTCATGAGAGGGTTGGCCGAGGCCTTTGAGCTTGATGGGCCGCCACGCAGGATCGAAGTTTACGACAACAGCCACATTCAGGGCGAGCACGCAGTCGGCGCGATGATCGTGGCGGGGCCCGAAGGCTTCGAGAAGGGCCAGTATCGCAAGTTCAACATTAAGGGCGACAACCTAACCCCCGGCGACGATTTCGGCATGATGAAAGAGGTGCTGACCCGCCGGTTCAGCCGCCTTCTAAAGGAAGACCCCGACCGCGCCACCGCCCAGTGGCCCGATCTTCTGCTGATCGACGGTGGGGCTGGGCAAGTTTCGGCGGTGATGGAGATTCTGCGAGAGTTGGGCGTTGACGATATCCCTTGCGTAGGTGTCGCCAAAGGCATCGATCGCGATCAGGGCAAAGAAGAGTTCTATCGCCCCGGCCAGAGCGCCTTTGCTCTGCCGCGCAACGATCCGATTCTCTATTTCATCCAGCGCATGCGCGACGAGGCACACCGCTTTGTCATCGGCGCCCACCGCGCCAAACGGTCGAAAGCCATCGGCGCCACCCCGCTCGACGATGTGCCGGGCGTCGGCGCCGCCCGCAAACGCGCCCTTTTGGCGCATTTCGGCAGCGCCAAGGCTGTGAGCCGTGCCAATCTGGCCGACCTCAAGGCTGTAGACGGTATTTCCGATGCAATGGCTGAAACGATCTATGGCTTCTTCCATGAAGGCGGATGAACCGCGAGACCTATGGAAAACGCCCGCACGACAGACTAGGTTTGAGCCATGAAATGGACACTGCCGAATATCCTGACGACCCTTCGCATGCTGGCCGCGCCCGGTGTTGCGATCATGTTTCTTTATTTCCACCGCCCCTGGGCCGACTGGCTTGCGCTGACGCTTTTCGTAGGCGCGGCGATTACAGACTATTTCGACGGCTATCTCGCGCGCCTGTGGAAGCAGGAATCGAAATTCGGCGCGATGCTGGATCCGATTGCCGACAAGGCGATGGTTGTAATCGCGCTTGTTGTCATTACCGGATTTTCGGGGATGAACCCGTGGATACTCCTTCCCGCGACCCTGATCATTTTCCGCGAGGTTTTCGTCAGCGGCCTGCGCGAGTTTCTTGGCGCGACCGCCAAGCTGCTCGCTGTGACCAAGCTCGCCAAATGGAAAACCACGGCGCAGATGGTCGCCATCGCGGTGCTCTTCTTCGGCACCGGCCTTGATTTCATCGAACGGGGCCGTGGGCCAACGGTGGGTGGCTTGGCTCCGCTATCTGAGGGGCTCGCAGGATGGATGACGCTTTTGGGCATCGCCCTCCTTTGGGTCGCCGCGTTCCTGACGCTCGTCACGGGCTGGGACTATTTCTCGAAATCGCTGCCCCACCTGAAGGACGCGGAATGATCGAGGTTCTCTATTTCGCTTGGGTCCGGGAACGGATCGGCATCCCCCGGGAAAAGATCGAAACCGGGGCCGCGACGGTCGCAGAGCTTGTCGAAGAACTGCGCGGGCGCGAGGACCGCTATGCGGCGGCCTTTGAAGATCTGCGCGCATTGCGCGTGGCGATCGATCAGGAGTTGACCGATTTCAACGCATCCCTGACGGGCGCGCGGGAAGTGGCCTTCTTTCCGCCGATGACGGGCGGCTGATGGCCGTTCGAGTCGATCCCGCCCGGTTTGATCCCGGTGCAGAGCTGAATGCCTTTTCAAAGGATATCGGCAACGCCGGCGCGGTCGTCAGCTTTACCGGTGTTGTGCGCGATGTCGACGGTGGCCTCAGCGCCATGGAGATCGAACACTATCCGGGCATGACAGAGAAGGCGATCGCCGCCATCGTTGACGAGGCCAAGTCGCGATGGTCGCTCGCGGATGCCTTGGTGATTCACCGCTACGGGCGGCTCGAGGCCGGCGAGATGATCATGATGGTCGCCACCGCCTCGCGGCATCGTGTCGATGCCTTTCAGGCGGCGGAATACCTGATGGACTATCTCAAGAGCCGCGCGCCTTTCTGGAAGAAAGAGTTGACGCACAACGGCGCAGAGTGGGTCGAGGCCCGCGACGAGGATGAAGCCGCGCTGGATCGCTGGTGATCAGACCTCGCCATGGCGCGGACAGGTGATCAGGTGATCGTTGACCATGCCCACGGCCTGCATCCAGGCATAGACAATCGTCGGACCGCAAAACTTGAAGCCAGCTTTCTTGAGGTCTTTCGACACCCTCTCTGAAAGCGGGGTAAACGCTGGAACCTCCCCTTGGTTGGCCCAGCGATTGGCGATGGGCGCACCGCCTACATAGCTCCAACAGAACTCCGAGAAATCTGGGATGGCAAGATAGGCGCGGGCATTGCCGATAGTGGCCTCGATCTTGGCGCGCGAGCGGATGATGCCGGCATCCTGCAAGAGCCGTTCGACATCGGAAGCACCCCATCTGGCGATGACCTCGGGATCGAACCCATCGAATGCGGCGCGGAAGTTGTCGCGTTTCTTGAGGATTGTGATCCATGAAAGCCCGGCCTGAAACCCATCGAGGATCAGCTTTTCCCAAAGCGCACGGCTATCGTATTCCGGCACACCCCATTCAGTGTCGTGATAGTCGATGTAAATCTCTTCGGGCCCGGCCCAGCCGCATCGCGCCATGTTTGCCTCCGTCATGCGACACTAGAGATTTCTAGAAGGGAGGCAAATGTTTACCCGCGGTTAGGGGCAACCGGTCATCATGTCGATCATGAGCCTGGGGTGCTGCCATGCAATTTGTTCGACAGGAAATTCTCGAGCCCGCCGATGGAAGCGCGGGCTATCTGCATGATCAAGCCTTTGGGCATCTCCGCAGGGATGCGCATTCCGAAGCTGCAACCGCGCTCCATGAAGGCCGTGCAGCGCTTGAATACCATCCGATCTATGCGACAGGAGAAGAGGTCAGTCTCGCCTTCTACGAAGCGCGGCTAATCCTGCAGAACGAATATGGTCAGCGAATTCCGCGCGCCGACTATGCCGCGTCCGCAGACGAGGGTGCGCTGGGTCGCGACATCGACACTGTGGCGCTGAAGTTGAGCCTTGCTGCATTGGCTGCGAGGCCCGATTTGCGCCTGAAAGTGCCCATGTCGGCGCGCGCGCTTGCCGATAGCCGATGGCGACGGGAGCTGGAAGCTGGCCTTGCCGCCAGCCCATATCTGGGCGAACGACTGATCCTCGAAATTGATGAGCCCTCGGCGATGGCCCTGTCCGAAGCTGTCTGCCGGTTCATGGCTGAAATGCAGTGTCAGGGCATCGCCTTTGCCTTGGGGCGCTTCGGATCGGGGCAGACGAATTTCCGAATCCTGCGCCGGTTTCATTTTGACCTTGTCGCATTCGATCCCGATTTCGTGCGCAGTATAGGGTCGGACGCCGATAATCAGGTCGTCGTAGGGGCGCTGATTTCGGTGGCGCAGCAATTTGATATGTTTACCGTCGCCCCCGGAGTTTCGACCGCTGAAGAGGCAAGCTGCCTCTTGGGGCTCGGTGTCGATTGCATGACCGGCCGGTTTTTCGGGCCTCCGCTGGCTCGACTGTGACCTAAACGCAATGCTGCAGGTGCGAAGGTCGGTCGCAGCCCATTCAGATTGCCCCGCAGCACAAGACTCCCTAAACAGGCTTCGATCGCGGGTTGGTCCCGTCTGGCAGATCAGGACGCCCTCCCGCCTTGGCTTGGATAGGAGAGGATTTCCGTATGACCAACGTCGTTATTGCCTCTGCGGCCCGCACCGCCGTGGGCAGCTTCACCGGCGCTTTTGCCAATACCCCCGCGCATGAGCTTGGCGCTGCTGTGCTTGAGGCCATCGTCGCCCGCGCCGGCATCGACAAGGGCGAGGTCAGCGAGACGATCCTCGGCCAGGTTCTGACCGCCGGGCAGGGCCAGAACCCCGCCCGCCAGGCGCATATTCGTGCCGGCCTTCCCATCGAAAGCGCCGCTTGGGGCATCAATCAGGTTTGTGGCTCGGGCCTGCGCGCCGTGGCGCTTGCCGCCCAACACATCCAGCTTGGCGATGCTTCGATCGTTGCCGCGGGCGGCCAAGAGAACATGTCGCTCTCGACCCACTGCGCCCACCTGCGCGCCGGTGTGAAGATGGGCGATATGAACTACATCGACACGATGATCCGCGACGGCCTGTGGGATGCGTTCAACGGCTACCACATGGGCCAAACCGCCGAGAACGTCGCCAACCAATGGCAGATCAGCCGCGATATGCAGGACGAATTTGCCGTGGCCAGCCAAAACAAGGCCGAAGCCGCGCAAAAGGCGGGCCGCTTTGCCGACGAGATTGCTGCCTTTACGGTCAAGACCCGCAAGGGCGATATCATTGTCGACGCCGATGAATATATTCGCCACGGCGCGACGCTCGACGCGATGCAAAAGCTTCGCCCCGCCTTCGCCAAAGACGGCTCGGTCACCGCTGCCAACGCTTCGGGCATCAACGACGGCGCCGCCGCTGCCCTGATGATGACCGACAAGGAAGCCGAGCGCCGCGGCATCGAACCGCTCGCCCGGATCGTCTCCTACGCGACCGCCGGTCTTGATCCGGCGATTATGGGCGTTGGTCCGGTCATGGCCTCGCGCAAGGCGCTGGAAAAAGCGGGCTGGAAGGTCGGCGATCTCGATCTCGTCGAGGCCAACGAAGCCTTTGCCGCACAAGCCTGTGCCGTGAACAAGGACATGGGCTGGGATCCGGCGATCGTCAACGTAAACGGTGGCGCCATTGCTATCGGCCACCCGATCGGCGCTTCGGGGGCGCGGATTCTCAACACTCTTTTGTTCGAGATGAAGCGTCGTGGCGCCAAGCGCGGCCTTGCTACCCTGTGTATCGGCGGTGGCATGGGTGTCGCCATGTGCCTCGAGCGTCCGTAAGGCGCCGCTCGACGTCACGACAGCCAAATTTATGCGGCAGCGCAGCGTAATTTTATTGCGCCGCGCTGTTTCAAACGATAATTAGATTGCGCAGAGAATTTTAAGGAGAATCGATATGTCTCGCGTTGCATTGGTTACTGGGGGATCGCGGGGCATTGGTGCCGCTATCTCGATCGCTCTCAAGAATGCTGGCTACACTGTTGCCGCCAACTATGCCGGCAATGATGAAGCGGCTGCGGCCTTCACCAAGGAAACTGGCATCAAGACCTACAAGTGGTCGGTTGCCGATTACGATGCCTGCGCCGCGGGCATTGCGCAGGTCGAGGCCGATCTCGGCCCAGTCGAGATTCTCGTGAACAACGCCGGCATCACCCGCGATGCGATGTTCCACAAGATGACCCCGCAGCAGTGGAAAGAGGTGATCGATACCAACCTCTCGGGCGTTTTCAATATGACCCATCCGCTCTGGTCGGGGATGCGCGACCGCAAGTTTGGCCGCGTCATCAACATCTCATCGATCAATGGCCAGAAGGGCCAAGCTGGTCAGGCCAACTATTCCGCCGCCAAGGCAGGCGATCTGGGCATGACCAAGGCGCTTGCCCAGGAAGGCGCGCGGGCCGGCATCACGGTCAACGCGATCTGCCCCGGCTATATCGGCACCGAGATGGTCCGCGCGATTGACGAAAAGGTGCTCAACGAACGCATCATCCCGCAGATCCCCGTGGGCCGCCTTGGCGAACCGGAAGAGATCGCGCGGATCGTGGCTTTCCTTGCGTCGGACGATGCGGGCTTTATCACCGGCTCGACGATTTCTGCGAACGGCGGCCAGTTCTTCGTCTGACGGCGATTGCGCCTTTGCAAATGCAAGCTAAAAGGGTCGGGTTCTTCCGGCCCTTTTCATTTGCGAGGCCCCATGACCCGATCGAAAGCCACGCTCATCGGCTTTGCCGCGGTGATCCTTTGGTCGATGCTGGCGCTCCTGACAGTAGGAAGCGCCCCGGTGCCGCCGCTCATGCTCAATGCGATCTGCTTTGGGATCGGGGGGCTCGTCGGCCTTGTCTGGCTGGCCCTTAGCGGAGAAATCGGCTCGCTGCGGCGGGTTCCGCTCAAAGTCTACATAATCGGGACGGCCGGGCTTTTCGGCTATCACTTTTTCTATTTCTCGGCGCTGCGGATGGCGCCGGCCGCCGAAGCGGGGCTGATCGCCTATCTCTGGCCTCTTCTGATCGTTCTCATGTCGGCGCTTTTGCCCGGCGAGACATTGAAACGCGGGCATATTCTTGGCGGTCTGCTCGGTTTTGCCGGGGCAGCCACAATCCTTCTTGGCGGGCGTGCGGGCTCGGTCGATGGGGCGATGGCGGGATATGCGCTGGCCCTTGTCTGCGCCTTCACATGGTCGGGCTATTCGATCCTCTCGCGCAGCTTTGGCGCGGTGCCCACAGGCTCGGTCGCTGTCTTTTGTATTGCAACCGCCGTCCTTTCTGCGCTGGCCCACCTGCGCTTTGAAACCGCGCTCTGGCCCGAAAATACGCTTGGCTGGCTTTCGGTCATTGGCCTTGGTCTCGGACCAGTTGGCCTTGCTTTCTATGTCTGGGATATCGGCGTGAAAAAAGGCGACATCCAGCTTCTGGGTGTCGCCTCCTATGCAGCGCCGGTTCTTTCGACGCTGATTCTCGTTCTGGCCGGGGTCGCCGCCCCGAGCTGGAGCCTCTTGGCCGCCGCCATTCTGATAACAGCAGGAGCTGCTCTGGCCGCGAGGGCCAGCGGTCAGGGGCGCGGATCAGCCTAGAATTAGGCCGAAAGCCGGGCGATTTCCTCTTTGATCTGAAGCTTCTGCTTTTTCAGTCGCGCGATCTCGAGGTCGTCCGACGAGAGGGTGCGCTGGGCCGCTTCTACCGCATCCGAGAGAGTTTGGTGCTTCTTCTTCAGCTCATTCAGATGCGAACTCATGGTCATGTCGAGTCTCCTCTCTTGGTTGGGTTACTTTCAGTCGAGCACAACTTTTCCCGTCTGTCACGCGGCGCGTGGGCGACTAGAGGGAACCGGCAGTCTCGAGCCCAATCCTGAACAGCCGGTTAAGGCCGGAGAGGGAGAGGCTTGCCATCCCGGAGGATCGCCCGCGCCTCGGCGGTATAGTCGTCTCTATCTTTGACATGGGTATGTCCTTTATGGAGGACAAGAGGGGCAGACAGATGAAAAGCAGCGCGCCCGCCCTTGCGGGCCTGCAGGAGGAACAGCTTGGGAGCGCGATCGGCACGTGGGGCCAAGGGAAGCACGACGAGCGACCCAAGCCGACCTTCGCAAGCGACAAGTGCTTCGGGTAGGCGTTCGATTCTTTGAATGAGCGTCAGAGTGCCCTTTGGCCGTAATCGGCGGGCGGCTACGTCGATCCAGTCTGACATTGGAGTCTCGCCACCGAGGGCGGTGTCGCGGCCGCTGTCGGCCGAAGGCGTTGAGGCGGAGCGATCAAAATAGGGCGGGTTCATCAGGATGTGGTGCCAATGCCGCTGGCGCAGATCCATGGGCAGGGCGCGAAGATCGGCTTCGATCACGCTCAGGCCAATGCCGTTTTCATCGGCATTGCGCCGGGCGAGGGCGGCATAGCTTGGTTGCAACTCGATGCCGGTCAGGTTCAGCCCTTCGACCCGAGCCCCAAGGCATAGGATCGCCGCGCCCCCTCCACACCCAAGCTCGAGAACGTCTTGACCGGCCTCGGCCGGAACGGCAGCGGCCAAAAGAACCGGATCAGCGCCTGCGCGATACCCTTCGTGGGGCTGCCAGAGCTTGAGACGCCCCCCTAGAAACTCGTCGCAAGTCAGCGCCTCGTTCACAAGAGCCCCGTGAAACCGTTGTCGGAAAGAACGATCCGCGCGTCTTCAAGGTCAGCATCCAAAACCATGAGCCGCCGCGGAAAAATACCGATGCTTCCCTCAAGGACGCTCATGTTTACGTCCATTTCAAAGCAGTCTATATCCTCGCCGTCCAGAAGGGCTTTGGCGAAAGCGATGTCTGTTGGGTTGTTGCTGCGCAAGAGTTCCTTCATGGTCAAAGACCTAAGTGGTTGATCCCTCGTTGTCTATCACGCTGACGGAGCCGTTATGAGCCTTGATCTCGCTGCGACCAAACCTCACGAGCGCCTTGCCGAGGCGTTGGCCGAGGATTTGGGCCGTGTGAATGCGATGATCCGCGAGCGCATGGCTTCGGAACACGCCCCGCGCATCCCCGAGGTCACCGCGCATCTGATCGAGGCTGGCGGCAAGCGCCTGCGCCCGATGCTGACCCTCGCCGCCGCGCGGATGTGCGGCTATGACGGGCCGTTCCATATCCATCTGGCGGCAACGGTCGAATTCATCCATACCGCGACGCTTCTACACGACGATGTGGTGGACGAAAGCACCCAGCGCAGGGGCCGCCCGACGGCCAACCTTCTGTGGGACAACACCTCGAGCGTTCTCGTGGGTGATTATCTCTTCGCCCGCTCGTTCCAATTGATGGTCGAAACCGGCTCGCTGCGGGTGCTAGACATCCTTGCCAACGCGGCTGCGACAATTGCCGAAGGCGAAGTTCTCCAACTGACCGCCGCGCGCAATCTTGCGACGACCGAAGACACCTATCTGAAAGTCGTTCGCGGCAAGACGGCGGCACTTTTCTCGGCGGCGACCGAGGTCGGCGGCGTGATT
>JBFEXG010000063.1:0-10496 GCA_041546005.1 Paracoccaceae bacterium | reverse complement strand
GGCGCTGTCTTTCCGGCCCGCTTCCAGACCGCCATGTTTCGGCTGCAAGTCAGCCGGGTGGCGGCTTGACCCGATATGATTGGAGCAAGGCAAGAATGAGTGGGGAAACAGCTGCCTCTGCGGCATCAGCGGCACCCAGACCCGGAGGCCCGGGGCGACTGACCCGACTATTGCAGAGATCCGAGGCAGCACGGGGGTATTCTCTGCTCTCGCCAACCCTGCTGATCATGACGATAGGCATCCTCGTGCCCTTCGGTATCCTGATCGTCATGAGTTTCTGGACTCAGGTCGGGTTCAACTTTGATACGAACCTGACAACAGCCAACTACGAAAGCTTCTCTGAGCGGGCGATCTATGCGGCCCTGCTCAAGCGCTCCTTATGGATGTCTGGCGCCGCGACCGTCGCGACGGTGCTCTTGTGCTATCCGATGGCCTATTTCGTCGCTTTCCATGTGCATCGCAACAAGATGATCTGGATCGTCCTGATCACTCTGCCCTTCTGGACCAGCTACCTTCTGAGGGTCTTCGCATGGAAGGTGGTTCTGGGATACGAAGGGGTGATCAACTCGGCGCTCATGCAATTTGGCTTGATAGACGCCCCGCTCGAGTTTCTGCTCTATAGCCAGTCCGCCGTCGTGATCACGCTCGCCCACGCCTGGGCCGCGTTTGCGATCCTGCCGATGTATGTCTCGCTCGAAAAGATCGACAAATCGCTCCTTGAGGCTGCGACGGACCTTGGCGACGGGCCCGCTTGGCGATTTTTCCGGATCACTCTGCCGCTGTCGCTGCCGGGGGTCATCTCGGCCAGCCTTCTGATCTTCATCCCGACAACAGGCGACTATATCACCCCTGCCCTTCTCGGCGGGCCGGACGGGGCGATGATCGGCAACCTGATCCAGAAGCAGTTTGGCGCTATCAACAACTGGCCGATGGGGGCTTCGCTCTCGATCATCCTGATGCTGTCGATCGCGCTCATCGCGCTGATCTTCATGTTCGTTACCAATTTGGTCAGAAAGCGGATTTCATGAGCTCCGGATCCCATATGAACCGCCCGAACCGGCCCCTTCAGATCTATGCTGCGATCTTTCTGATCGTGCTCTATGTCCCGGTGCTGTTTCTGCCGCTCTTCAGCTTCAACGACTCCATCTATGTGAAATTCCCGCTGCAGGGGTTCACGACCCAGTGGTATGTCGAGCTCTTTCACCGCGAGCCGGTCTGGGCTGCCTTGATGAACAGCGTCAAGGTGGGAGTAACCACTTCGATCATCGCCACCGGCTTTGGCATCTTTGCCGCCAAGGCGATCACACGCTACCGAATGCCCGGCAAGGGGCCCATCGTCGGCTTCATCATGCTACCGCTCGTGGTGCCGGGGATTATCTTTGGTGTCTCGCTTCTGGTGCTGCTCAGCCAGCTGGGCGTTCCGCTGTCTCTCTATACCGTCACGATCGGCCATATCATCGTGTGCCTGCCCTTCTCGATCGCGACACTGATCCCGCGGTTCGAAGGGTTTGATCCCTCTGTCGAAGAGGCCTCGGCCGACCTTGGCGAAAACGCCTTCTGGACCTTCCGGCGCGTGACCTTCCCGATCGTCTTCCCCGGTGTTCTGGCCAGCCTTCTTTTGACCTTCACCGTCTCTTTCGACGAATTCATCATGGCCTTCTTCCTGAGCGGAACCGACCCGACCTTGCCGATGTATATCTGGGGCCAGCTGCGGTTCCCCAAAGAGTTCCCCTCAATTCTGGCTCTGGCCTCGATCATCCTGATGGTCTCGTTCGTCCTCGTCTTCATCGGACAGTGGATCAACCGAGACGCTCAGGCTTCAACACTTACAGGTGACGAAAAACAATGACGCAAAGCGACGCCTATATTTCGATCAGGAACGTCAACAAGTTCTTCGGATCCTTTCAGGCCATCCACGATATCTCGATGGATATCCGGCAAGGCGAATTCTTTTCCCTTCTGGGCTCTTCTGGCTGTGGAAAGACCACGCTTCTGAGAATGCTCGCGGGCTTTGAGATGCCCAGCTCGGGCGAGATCTTTATCGACGGCCAACCCATGTCGAGCGTGCCGCCGAACCAGCGGCCGGTGAACATGGTGTTTCAGAACTACGCGATCTTTCCGCACCTGAACGTGCGCGACAACATCGCCTATGGCTTGCGCAAGCAGAAACTCAGCCGCGCCAAACGCAACGAGATGGTCGACGAAATGCTCGAGCTGATCAAGCTGCCCGACTACGGCGACCGAAAGGCCACGCAGCTTTCAGGCGGGCAGCGGCAGCGGATCGCGCTGGCCCGTGCGCTGATCCTGCGGCCCAAGGTTCTCTTGCTCGATGAGCCGCTCGGGGCGCTCGACAAGAAGCTTCGCGAACAGATGCAGCTTGAATTGCGCGCGCTTCAGGAAGCTGTCGGCATCACCTTCGTCTTTGTGACCCACGATCAGGAAGAAGCCCTGACCCTGTCAGACCGCATCGCGGTAATGGCGAACGGAAAGGATCTTCAGGTCGATACACCGAAGCGGCTTTATGAGAGCCCAGCCAACCGCGAAGTGGCCAGCTTTATCGGCACGATGAACTTTTTTGACGGCCGGGTCTCGGCCATCGAGAAGGGCGTGGCGCAGGTGGACATCGCAGGGCTTGGCACGGTTTCCTCCGCGAATTTCAACCCCGGCCTCGCGGTCGGCAGCACGGTCTACATGGCAATCCGGCCAGAAAAACTGACCCTGTCGGACAGCGAACCCAAGGAGACCGGCCACAAAGCCGCCGGACAACTCGACAAGGCCGCCTACCTCGGCGAGCGCAGCCATTACTACGTCCAGCTCGACGGCGTCGCCGAACCTGTCGCCATCTCGGCACAGAACCGGCAGCGCGCCGAGAGCGGGCCTGAAGAGAAACGCACGGTCTGGCTTAGCTGGGAGGACAATGCATTCGTCATTCTCGAGAATTGAAGGATGCTACCGCTGAAGCAAGAGGGTCTGGCCTGAAGCAGAAGATGACACAAATCGCCACGACAAGGACAAATGGAAAGAAGGCGGATGCGGTGCCGAAAGCGGAGCGGCGTCAGCAACTCATCGATGCCACAATCGAAAGCATCGCCAAGTTTGGTCTGAGCGGCACCACCATGAACACGATCGCGCGGGAGGCTGGGCTATCGATCGGGTTGGCGTATTTCTACTTTTCGACCAAGCAGGTCATGCTGGAAGAAACCTTGCGATACCTCGCAGAAGAGGATCACCAGTTCTGGAAGAAGAGTTTTGCCAAGGCCGACCTTGCGCCGGAAGCGAAGCTCCACGCCATCGTTTCAGCCCATTTTCATCCGTCCATCTGCACACCTACGAAAATTGCGGTCTGGTATGGGTTCTTCGGGGAATCGAGAGCCCGCGCCTCCTATCGTCAGTTGATCGAGGAGATCGACGCTGACCGGATTGAGCGGTCCACCGAGCTTTGCGCAGAAATCATCGCCGAGGGCGGCTATGAAAACATAGATCCACGCGCTGTCGCGATGACCCTTGAGGGGCTCTATGACGGTTTCTGGCTGAATATCCTGATGTATCCCAAGATGTTCAACCGCTCCTTCGCGGTGTCGAGCATCCAGAGTTATCTTGCCGGCCTGTTTCCACGGCACTTCAAACACCCTTCAACACCTGCAGGCAAAGGCTGATCATGCCGAGAGATCCCCGCTACGATATCCTTTTTGAACCTATCCGCATTGGCCCGGTTACGGCGCCCAACCGGTTCTATCAGGTGCCGCATTGCACCGGCATGGGCTGGCTTCGGCCCCGGATGTTGGCAGAAATGCGAGGGATCAAGGCCGAGGGCGGCTGGGGCGTTGTCTGCACCGAATACACCTCGATCCATCCCAGCTCAGACGATCTTCCGCATCCCTCGGCGTCTTTGTGGAACGACAGCGATATTCGCGCCCACCGGCTGATGACCGACAAGGTCCATGCCCACGGCTCTCTGGCGGGGGCCGAGCTTTGGTATGGCGGGATCCGCACCTCGAATATGCTGACCCGCGAAGTGGCGATGGAGCTCGACAGTTTTCCCAATGCGGTCGGAAATCCCTTCCAGTCGCGGGCCATGGACAAGACCGATATCAAGACCTTCCGCCACTGGCACAAACGAGCAGCACTCCGAGCGAGGGATGCTGGTTTTGATATCGTCTATGTCTATGCAACCCACGGCTATCTGATCTCGAACTTCCTCAATCCCCGCGTCAACAACCGAGGCGACGAATACGGCGGCTCGATGGAGAACCGCACGCGCCTTGTGCGCGAGCTGATCGAAGAGACGAAAGAGGCGGTCGGAGATCGCTGCGCCGTTGCGGTGCGTTTCGCCGCCGACGAGCGGATCGGCGAAGATGGCAAACCGATCCACGGCGAGCGGCGCGATATGTTCGAGATGCTGGCCGAGATGCCCGATCTTTGGGACATCAATATCGCCGACTATTCACTCGAGATGGGCGTTTCGCGCTTTGTCAAAGAGGCCCCGCTTGAGCCCTATATGGATTTCGTGAAGTCGGTAACGACAAAGCCGGTGGTGACGGTCGGCCGTTTCACCTCGCCCGACACGATGGTCAGCCAGATCAAGCGCGGAATCGTCGATTTCATCGGCGCGGCGCGGCCCTCGATCGCCGACCCCTTCCTGCCCAAGAAGATTGAAGAGGGCCGGATCGATTCCATCCGCGAATGCATCGGCTGCAACGTTTGCTATTCGGGCGACAGCATTGGCGTGCCGATCCGATGCACCCAGAACCCGACCATGGGCGAGGAATGGCGCAAGGGATGGCATCCCGAGAGGATTGAACCAAAGGCAACTGACAGCTCGGTTCTGATCGTCGGTGGCGGCCCCGCGGGCCTTGAGGCAGCGCGCGCTCTCGGGATGCGCGGCTACAAGGTCACGCTTGCCGAAGCCTCGCAAACTCTTGGCGGGCGCGTCACCCGTGAATCCGCCCTGCCCGGCATGAGCGAATATGCCCGCGTCCGCAATTACCGCCAACAGGAGCTTCTCGAGTTGCCGAATGTCGAGGTCTATCTCGACAGCCCCCTTGGCGTTGAGGATGTGATGGCTTTCGAGGCGGATCACGTCGCCATCGCCACCGGCGCGACATGGCGCAAGGAACGCTTCAACGGCGAGGCCTATGTGTCGGTCGTTGCTCCCGGAACGGACCCCGAAATCCTGACCCCTGATGACATCATGGATGGGGCGCTGCCCACGGGGCCTGTCCTGGTCTATGATGAAGACGGCTACTACCTTGGCAGCGTGATCGCCGAAAAACTCCGCCAGGAAGGGCTTGATGTGACGATCGCTACGCCTGCGGACAATATCTCTGACTGGTCGGGCAAAACGGCCGAACGCTGGCGGGTTCGCACCCATTTGATGAAGCTAGGGGTCGAAACGATTGTCTCGCACGGGCTTCGGAGCTTTGACGGAGCGACCGCGACGCTAGACTGCCGCTACTCGGGTCGCGCTCTGCCGATTTCGGTCAAGTCTGTGGTCATGGTCACGCAGCGCAAACCGAACGATAGCCTCTATCAGGCACTTCTGGCCTCGGTCGGTGGCGACGCGGGTAAGCTACCCTTCACGCTCAAGCGCATCGGTGATTGCGAGGCGCCCGCCATCATCGCCGCCGCGACTTATGCGGGCCACAAATATGCTCGTGAGTTGGACACTGTGACAGACCCCGACGAGCCGTTGATCCACGACCGCGTGGATGTCGGGGCGATTTTGCCTGACGGTGCCGCCTGATGGGACGGCGGGGGCTCATACTTGCCGCCGCCTTGACGATCCTTGGCGGGGCCTGCTTGGCCTACGCCTTCTTTGCCGACCCTGCGAGCCAAGTGGTCGAGCCGGACCCATCCTGCTCTTCCTGCGATGCCCGCCACCAGAACCTGGGCCGACTTCGCGACGCCCTCAGCCAAGAGGCGCCCGCTGACGAGTGATCCCTCGCCGACAATCTGATCTGCCCCAAATCCGGACACCCCCATGACCTCCAAGCGCCCGAATATTCTCCTCGTCTTTGTCGACAACCAGCCCGCCAACATGATGGGCTGTTCCGGCAATACAGAGATCCATACGCCCAACCTTGATGCTCTTGCCCAAAAGGCCACGCGCTTCAGCGAGGCCTTCTGCCCCAATGCCATGTGTTCACCTTGCCGGGCCTCCGTGCTGACCGGCCTGATCCCCTCGCAGCATGGCATTCACACCTGGCTTGACGACAGCAAGCTCAAGGAATGGCCGAAAGACTGGAACTCGATCGGTGAGTTTGACACTCTGCCGGGGCTTTTGGGCAAAGCAGGATACGATACCGCCCTGTTCGGGAAGTACCACCTTGGCATCGCCGACCAGCCGCAGAATGGCTTTGATGAATGGGTCACAATGCAGATCGGCCATGTGCTCTCGTTCTACGACAATACCATGATCGTGAACGGCGAGAAGATTCTGCATCCCGGCCATTCGGTCGAATTCTTCACGGACAAGGCGGTCGAGTATATCGACGGGCGCGGCAAGGATGCCGAGAACCCGTTCTTCATGTTCCTGACCTACCCCGCCCCCTACGGCCACTGGCCCTCCATTCAGGGCGAGGCCAAGAACCACTATGCCGATCTTTACAAGGACACGCCGTTCAAATCCGTGCCGCGCGAAGGTGTCAGCATTCATCTGATCGATTGGCTTTTGATGAACCACGACAAGGGCAACCCCAGCGACAAGTTCTACAAAGACATCGTGCAGATGCCGAACGACCTGCCTACGCTGCGGAATTACTATTCGCAGATGAGCATGGTCGATGAAGGAGTGGGCAAGGTTCTGGCCGCGCTGGACCGGCAGGGGATCACCGACGACACGCTGGTGGTCTACACCTCCGACCACGGCATGTCGCTTGGCCAGCACGGGTTCTGGGGGCATGGCGAGGATACATGGCCCTCAAATACACACCGTGAGGCGCATCATATCCCGCTGATCATCAAGCCGCCGAAGGCGGATCATACCGGCAAAGTGGCGCAAAGCCTTGTCGGCACCACCGACATCCATGCCACCGTGCTTGATTATGCCGGCCTGCCCCTGCCCTCTTCGGATCTAAGCCCCTCTCGAAGCCTTCGACCCTTGGTGCAGTCGGGTGGCGATCCGTGGGATGGGGCCGTTTTCATGGAGCAAGAAGAAACCCGTGCGCTGCGCAGCCACAAGTGGCTCCTGATGCGGCGCGTGGGCGGGACCGATTACGATTTCCAGACCGAGCTTTATGACCTCGAAAAAGATCCTGACGAACGCCGCAACGTGGCGAAAGACCCGGCCTATCAGGAGGACTTGGCGAAGCTTTCAGATCAGCTCGACGCCTATTTCGACAAATACAGCAATCCCAAGTGGGATCTCTGGCATGGGGGCACCGTGAAATCAAACTCGACCCGCCCCTTCCTCTGGAAAGAGCTTTGGGGGGAAGAATGGAAACCGAGCTTCTAGCGGCTTGGCCCTCCGCGCCGGATGCGGCGAAAAAGATGCAAGAAGCTGATCGATCGTAGTTGGAATCTGATCCAGCGGAGCATAGGATTTGATCAAATTTCGCCCAGCGAAACACAGCCAAGAACGAAAGACCCAAATGACCTCACTCAGCGCCCATAATCCGCAATTCTCGGAAGCGGATTTCACGACGTTTGCGCAAACCTACTATGGGCTGAGCGGCGTTGTGACGCCGCTCTATTCGGAGCGGGACCAGAATATGCGCCTGCGCGAAGCAAGTGGGGCGACCTGGGTTCTCAAGATTGCGAACGCATTTGAAGATCCGGCCCAGATCGACGCCCAGATCGGGGCGCTGCGCCATGTTGAAGCCGTCGATCCGGATCTGCCGGTGCCGCATATTCGCCCGACGCTGGAGGGCACGTCGTCGGTGATCGTCACCGCCGCAGACGGGCGCGAACATCGCTTCTATGTGGTCTCCTATCTTGAGGGCGATATTGCGGGCGCGCGCGAGATTTCCGCGAGCGACTATCGCCGGATCGGCGCAAGCATTGCTCGGCTCGGCAAGGCCTTGCGGGGCTTCGTCCATCCAGCCCTCATCGGCCGACCGATCGTCTGGGATGTGCGTGAGGCGCCCTCTTGTCTTGCGCAAGTCAGCCACCTGCCAGAGAGCGCCCCGAAAGCCGAAGTGAAGGCGCATCTTGAGCATTTCGTCAGCGATGTGATGCCGCGCCTTGCGCCTCTGCGAAGCCAAACGATCCATGGCGATGTGCACGGCCACAACCTGATCCTTGGCCCCGAAAATGCCATCGCCGGATTGATTGATTTCGGCGATATGCTGCACGCGCCGTTGGTCTTTGATCCCGGCTGTGCGCTTGGTGATTTCATCACCGGCCCCGAGGGCGCCGAAGAGATCATGGCAGCGCTCATCACGGGCTATAACGAAGTGACCCCGCTTGAAGAGGCAGAGGTTGATCTTCTCTACGACCTGATGCTCGCGCGTCAGGCCATCACCATGGTGATCAATGCCTATCGTCTGGTCACCGAGCCAGATCAACTCAACTACATGACAGAAAACGGCTTTGGCGCGCCCGAAGCCTTCCGCAAGCTCCACGCCATGGGGCGCGCGAAGGCGATGGCGATCTTCCGTCGCGCCTGCAACCTGCCCGCGGGCGATGAGGCCGGATCGGTTGCCGAGCTTGTCGAACGCCGCAAGAAGGTCATGGGCTCGCGCCTCTATGTCTTCTACGATCCGCCCCTGCATATCGTTCGCGGCGAGGGCGTCTGGCTGCACGACGCTACGGGACGCCAATATCTCGACTGCTACAATAACGTCCCTATCATCGGCCATTGCCACCCGCGAGTGACGGGCGCGATCTCGCGGCAGATCCGCATTCTCAACACCAACACCCGCTATCTTGGCGAGCAGGTGCTCGAATATGCCGAGCGCCTCGGCGCCCTGAGCGGGGGCGAGCTGACCGCCTGCGCCTTCGTCAACTCGGGCTCCGAGGCCAATGACATCGCCTGGCGCATGGCCCGCGCCTGGACAGGGAACAAGGGCTTTATCTGTCAGGAATTCGCCTATCACGGGATCACCGAGGCGATTGACGCGGTCTCCCCCTCGGCAATCCGGCAGGGCGCCTCGCCCGACCATGTGCGCACGATCCTTGCCCCCGATGGCTATCGCGGCATTCACAAAGCCGGAACCCCGGAAATGGGCGCGCTTTATGCAGCCGACACCGATCAAGCGATCACATCACTTGCGAATGCGGGGATGAAGCCCGCGGCCGTGATCATCGACAGCGCCTTCATGACCAACGGCGTTCTTGCCCCTGTGCCGGGCTATGTGGCGGGCGTTTTTGATCGGGTGCGGGCGGCGGGCGGCCTCTGCATCGCCGACGAGGTACAATCTGGCTTTGGCCGGATGGGCGATCACTTCTGGGGCTATCAGCACCACGGCGTGACGCCCGATTTCATCACCATCGGCAAACCGGCAGGCAACGGCCATCCCCTCGGCGTTGTCCTGACACGGCCCGAAATCCTTGATCATTTCTGCAATCAAACGGCGTTTTTCTCGACCTTTGGCGGCAACAATGTCTCCGCCGCCGCAGGCCTTGCGGTGCTCGATGTGATCGAAGAAGAAGGTTATGTCGCCAAGGCCACCGAGACCGCACGGCACTTCTTTGACGGCCTGAAGCGACTGAAAGCCCGCTACGATATCGTCGGCGATGTGCGTTCGGCTGGGCTTGCCTTTGGCGTCGAGCTGGTGCGCGATCACGCCACCCAAAGCCCTGCCCCGACAGAGACAGAACGGCTGGTCAACCTTGCCCGTGACGAAGGGCTTTTGGTCGGCACCGAAGGGGTTCACGGCAACATCGTGAAGATCCGGCCCCCCTTGGTGTTCGAGAAATCCCACGCTGACATAGCCGTCGGAATGCTTGATCGGGCCCTCGCCCGCTTGTAGCTCGCGAGGGAGGGTGGCTCTCAGACCAGTTCAAACTCGCCTCGGTTCATCGCCAAATGCTTGAACTTATGGCCAACATGGCTGGCGCCACTCAGCGAGTGCGGCGGCTCGATTGAGCTTGAAGATGTGACGGCAAGATTGGCAACATTCCTGGTTGAAGTGGTTTGAGATCAAGGCGTGGACTGCGTCGAATTTCTGGAGCGTTCGCTTGCACCTGAATCGGAGCATCGCTCGCTCTCTTGGTCGGAACGGCAGGTGTGAATTCTCGACTCGGTTGTTGAGCCAACGGCCCGTTTCCTGTCGTTTTGCCGCGCCAATCTCGCTCAGCACTGCACCAAGAACCCGAAGTCGATCGGAGACGACCACCTTCGGGCGGCTACGCTTGCGCATGGCTTTCTTTTGGATTTCAATGCAGCTTTCTTATCGCGGATCTTGGCAACAAAGCTTTCCAGCACCTCTCCTTCGTGGTCCATCGCGCGCCCAAGATAGTGCCGCTCGCCATCGATCTTCACGAAAACCTCATCGAGATGCCACCGCCAGTGGCTCGTTCTCAGCCCCTCGACCCGGCGCTTGCGGTTCTCATTG
>JBFEXG010000118.1:0-7439 GCA_041546005.1 Paracoccaceae bacterium | reverse complement strand
ATTTGTTGATCTGATAGGAGCCAAAGGCGCGATCGAGCGCCAGCTCGGTCAGCCCCTCGATCTGCGGCCGCTCTCCCTGCCCGGCGAGCCATTCGGCGATCTTCTCGTATTCGGGGTCGTAGACGGGGGTATAGAGGATACGGTGGATCGTCGTGGCCGGCACGCCGAGATTGTGCAACACGCTCGCCGCCTTATTTGTGGGCGCGAGGATCGCCAGCGTCCGCCTGTCTTTCCGCCGCTTTCCCTCCCAGTCGCCCGAAACAAGATCGACGCCCGCCTCGGAAAGCGCCTTGGTCAGCTCTGACAAGAGCATCGTCTTGCCTGACCCCGCCTTGCCGATCACCGCCATCACGCGGCTATCCCCCGCCTCGGGTGGCATCAGGAGGCTGTCGTCAAGATTAATCCCCGCCCCCCGCAGCGTTTCGGCGATCGCGTCCCAGGCGGCGGCCTGATCGGAGGAAAATGTGGGTGCAAGCGCGGTCATGGCGCGACCCTATCCAGCAACGCCGGACAGGGCCAGAGGCCATCAGGCGGAAAGCGGCAGAGCTTGGATCCCGAGCGAACGGGCGACCCAACGCTCCGAGATCGCCACCGAAATACCGACCCGGTGCAGGATGCGAAGCCGGTCGAGCGGATCATAGGTCCAAAGGCCCGCGCTGATCGGTGAGGGGCCGTTCTTGTCGGTGCCAAGGAGCTTTGGAGAGGCACCGATCTGACGATAGACCCGCACCATCCGCGCATCGAAAACGCCCACCAAATGCCGGACCCCGAAATGCCGCATCACCTCGCCGCCGCCTAGCATGAGCGCTGCCGCGACCTGCCCGCTGGCGTTTGGGCTGAGGCAAAATCGCGTGCATTCCCATGTGTGCGGATCTTGCAGCGGCACGCCGTCTAGTAGGCCCAGAAAATGCTCGTTGATCATTGTCCGCCCGATGGTTGGCAGAAACCGCATTGAGCCGCCGTGCGTTCCATCCGCAAGCTGCCAGATGACATAAAGCGGATCGAGATCATCGTATTGATCACGCTCCCAACCGTTACTGTCGACGCTCACCTCCCAGCCCAGCCGGTCGCGAAATTGTGCGGCCCGGTCGCGGAACATGGTCGATTCAAGTGCGGAATATCGGCTCAGTTCGGAGCCCGATAGATAGCGCAGCATGGCACCCCCTAGTTGCAGGGGGCCAAGGCTAGGTAACGAAAGCTAAGGGTCTCTGTCCGGCCCGAACGTTGCCGTCAGCCGGCCAGCGCGGCGCGCGCTCGTCCGGGCCAATCGCCCGGTGCGGCGCGGTCGGTCCCGCCGATCACGATATGGCCTTGCAGCAACGCCTGCGCGACCGCGCTCACCGTATTCTGGGCATTGAGCTTGAGCCGGGCACTTTCGATATAGGCCCTGAGCGTGTGTTCCGAGATCGCCAGCATCTCGGCAACCTGACCCCGCGCATATCCCATGGCCAGATAGGTCAACGCATCGATTTCTCGTGGCGATAAGGTCTTGGAGGGCTTCGGCGCGCGGCTCGACGCAATCTCGAGCGCCTTTCTATTGAGGTAATGTGCCATCAGAATGATTTCCCGCTGATGCAGGCCGACGAACGCGTCCCAATCTTCGTCGCTGGCGGTATGTGATAGGGTAAGCAGGGCAAATTGGCCGCTCGGTCCGTGGATCGGTACGGAGTAGCCTTGATTTCCGACGCGATGTTCCAGCGCGTCTTGGCGAAAGGCCTTGGCGACGCGCGACGACCAGTCCAAGCGGCGCCAATCGACAGGGTGATACCGTTTGAAACAGGCAATGATAACTGGATCGATGCGCAAGTATTCCCGGTCGACATAGCGCTGAACCCAGACCGGATCATAGGTCCCACAGCCGTATTGCTCTCCGTCCGCGCTGACCCAGTGATAGACGATGTGATCGATTCCAAGGCCGTCTCGCAGAGCGACGACAATCTCCTGAAGATCACTGAGGCTGCCTGCTGCCTCCAGCTGTCCAGCCACCAATTCCAACATAACCGTCCTCCCCCGGCGGAAGTGCGGGAACTCCACCCACTGTCGAGGTGATCTCGGCCACAGCGACCTTTGCTGTTTCGGTGAGTTGCCGCGAAAGAAGCGGCAGATCGTTTTGATCCGCAAAGGTCTTGAGGTCGGCGATCACATCGATGATCCAAGTATTCCCCATAAGCACCCTTCCCAAGATTGGTTAACAAGCCGTTAACACTTATGGTAGCACGGGGCCGGTTAACGAGTTACTCGCCTATTTGCCCCCCTCATAAATAGCGGGTGCCGAAAGAATAAGGGCGCGGCCGAAACCGGCGCGCGCCCTATCTATCACACTGGGAAGAGTGTCAGGATTTGCTTTCTGCGATCACGTCCTCAAAGGTCCGCAGCCCCGTGCGCGGGCTCTGAACCAGAACCGCCATATTGCCCGGCTTGTGCTCATTGCGGCGCATCTTGGTGTGGGCAAGCGGGATTTCGTCCCAGCCGAACACCTCGGACATGCAAGGATCCAGCCGCCGCTCCACCATCAGCTGGTTGGCCTGGCTTGCCTGCTTGAGGTTGGCAAAATGGCTGCCCTGTACGCGCTTCTGATGCATCCAGAGATAGCGGGCGTCGATGGTCAGGTTATAGCCGGTGGTGCCCGCGCAGATGACGACCATGCCGCCGCGCTTCACCACAAAGGTCGAGACTGGAAAGGTCGCCTCGCCGGGGTGTTCGAAGACCAGGTCAACGTTGTTGCCCTTGCCGGTGATTTCCCAGATCGCCTTGCCGAATTTGCGGGTCTCGTTGAACCACTCCTTGTATTCCGGCGTGTTGACCGTGGGCATCTGGCCCCAGCAATTGAAATCCTTGCGGTTGATCACGCCCTTGGCGCCAAGAGACATGACAAACTCGCGCTTGTCCTCTTCGGAGATCACGCCAATGGCATTAGCGCCTGCGGTGTTGATCAGCTGGATCGCATATGATCCAAGGCCGCCCGAAGCCCCCCAAACCAGAACATTCTGGCCGGGCTTAAGCTCGTGCGGCTTGTGACCAAAGAGCATCCGGTAGGCGGTGGCGAGCGTCAGCGTATAGCAGGCGCTCTCTTCCCAAGTCAGGTGCTTGGGCCGGTGCATGAGCTGCTGGGATTGCACGCAGGTGAACTGGGCAAACGAGCCATCCGGTGTCTCATAGCCCCAGATCCGCTGGCTGGGCGAAAACATCGGATCGCCGCCATTGCATTCCTCGTCGTCGCCGTCGTCCTGATTGCAGTGGATGACAACCTCGTCGCCCACCTTCCAGCGCTTGACCTTGTCGCCCACCGCCCAGACGATTCCCGCCGCATCCGAGCCGGCGATGTGATAGGGTGCGCCGTGCACGTCGAAGGGCGAAATGGGGATGCCAAGGCCGGCCCAGACGCCGTTGTAGTTGACGCCCGCCGCCATCACCATGACGAGAACCTCGTGGCTGTCGGGCTTGGGGCAGTCGACTACCTCGACCTGAAACGCCTGCTCAGGCTCGCCGTGCCGCTCGCGGCGGATTGCCCAAGCATACATTTTGGCGGGGACGTGGCCGAGGGGCGGAATCTCGCCCACCTCGTAGAGATCCTTCTTGGGAGCGGTCGTCATTTCAGCTTCAGTTGTCTGGTCGAGTGCCATCGGTGTCTCCATCGGGCAAATCCTGTTTTCGCCGCGCCGCAGAATCGCGCGTTACCCTATGGCTATTAATGGCGGAGCAATTTTGCAACCCCTGCAGGCGGCATTTTGTAATTATATTACTTTGCGAGCGCAGAAAATCAGCGAGTTTTCGCTGCGGCTGCATCAAAATGATGCGCAATCGAGGCGGCGTAGAAGGCAAGCGTATCTTCCGAGGCTGGCTCGAGGGCATAGGTGCCGTCCGATTCCCGGACCAGCTTCCGCCGCCTCAGGTTTTCCAAGGCATCGTCGGTGATCTTGGTCGCGTCGCGGCGCGGCAGCGTCACACCGCGCTTTGCCAGATCGGCCAAAATCGCGGCCACCTCGGCCTCCACGGCGTCGCGGGTTGAAATACCGGCCAATAGCGCCCGTGACACAAGCGGAACAGGAAGCACCGGCATGACCTTTTCGATCCGCCGCATCAATTCTCCCGCAACTGCCTCGACCTGATCGCCCGTCCGACCCGACATGAAATCCGCGAGCTCGAGCGGTTCGCCGAAGGCAACCGAGGCAGTGCCAAAGGGTTTGAGGCGGAACGAGATACGCTGCCAGATGTGCTTCAAGATGATCGAGAGAACCTCGCGCAGGGGCGGCTTGAATTTCCGCACCCCCGCCTTGTCGGCCGCGATGAGATAGAAGTCCTCCAAGACCCGATCATAGTTGATCGCCACCGGCACGAAGATGACCGACCGGTTTTCCGGCTGCCAGTCCGACACAATATAGCTCAAAAGCCCAAGCTTCGGTGGCGCGAGGCGGCCCGTCAGGGTCAGGCCCCCTTCGGGAAAGATCACCTGTGTCACCCCACCCTCGGTGGCCATGTGCACGTAGCGGGCAAGGACGCGGCGATAGAGAACCCCACGCGACCGACGCCGGATGAAGAAGGCGCCCATCGACCGGATAATCGCCGACAAAGGCCAGATCCGCGCCCATTCCCCCACCGCATAGGACAGCGCCGAAGCCCGCGACATGAGGTAGGTCACAAGGAAATAATCCATGTTCGAGCGGTGATTGATGATGAACACCACCGTCGCGTTGGCATCGAGCGCCTCAAGCTGATCGCGATCAAACGCGCCCAGTCGGATGCGGTACATCGACCGCGATACCCATTGCGCGAGCCGCCCCGCAATGACGAAATAGAGCGAGGCGCTGAACGAAGGAACGATCTCGCGGGCATAGCGCCGCGCCTCCTCGAAAGCGACGTTCTCGGGGATGCCATCAAGTGCGGCCTGCTCGGAGATCGCCTTGGCCACCTCGGGATCATAGATCAGCCGCTGGATCATGTCGTAGCGGCGCGCGATCTTGAACGGCTCGATCGGTCGGGTCAGCCGCTGATTGAGCCGGGCAATCACCCGCTCAGCCCGCTTGCGGAAGAACCAGCGCACCGATGGAAAGAGGAAATGCGACGCGAATGTCACTGCCGCAAACAGCAGGATTAGGATCAGAAGCCAAAGCGGCACTTCAATAGTCTGCGACATGGAGCGACCGTGACAGGCTTCCGGGCCAAGGTAAATCCCGCCATGCCGCAACGCAGCGAATTGACACCGCCAGAAAACTTCCGATAGTGAGCTTGTCGCGCAATAAAATTACCCGCCCGACCGCAAGGAGGCCGAATATGTCGCAACCGCAGAAAGATCGCCCCTGGCTCTTCCGGACCTATGCGGGCCACTCGACGGCAAAGGCCTCGAACGCGCTCTACCGTGCGAATCTCGCCAAGGGGCAGACCGGCCTTTCCGTGGCCTTCGATCTGCCGACCCAGACCGGCTATGACAGCGATCACCGCCTCTCGCGCGGCGAGGTTGGCAAGGTCGGCGTGCCGGTTTGCCATCTTGGAGACATGCGCGCGCTCTTTGCCGAGATCCCGCTCGAGCAGATGAACACCTCGATGACGATCAACGCCACCGCCCCGTGGCTTCTGGCGCTCTATATCGCCGCGGCCGAGGAGCAGGGCGCCGATATCTCGAAGCTGCAGGGCACGGTTCAGAACGACATCATCAAGGAATACCTCAGCCGAGGCACCTATATCTGCCCGCCAGAGCCTTCCTTGCGGATGATCACCGACGTCGCCGCCTACACCCGCGAGCACCTTCCCAAATGGAACCCGATGAACGTCTGCTCCTATCACTTGCAAGAAGCAGGCGCGACGCCGGAAGAGGAATTGGCCTTTGCTCTGGCCACGGCGACGGCGGTTCTCGATGATTTGAAAAAGAAAGTACCGGCCGAGAACTTTCCCGAAATGGTCGGCCGTATTTCCTTTTTCGTGAATGCCGGCATCCGTTTCGTGACCGAGCTCTGCAAAATGCGGGCCTTTGTCGAATTGTGGGATGAAATCTGCCGCGACCGCTATGGCATCGAGGACGAGAAATACCGCCGTTTCCGGTATGGTGTTCAAGTCAATTCCTTAGGGCTGACTGAACAGCAACCCGAGAATAACGTTTATCGCATCCTCCTCGAAACCCTCGCTGTCACCCTTTCCAAAAACGCCCGCGCGCGCGCCGTGCAATTGCCCGCCTGGAACGAAGCCCTCGGCCTGCCCCGCCCTTGGGATCAGCAATGGTCGCTCAGGATGCAGCAAATCCTCGCCTATGAGACAGATCTTCTCGAATTCGACGATCTTTTCGACGGCAACCCCGCGATTACGAAAAAGGTCGAGGCGCTCAAGGAAAGCGCCCGCGCCGAATTGCGCCAGATCGACGGAATGGGCGGCGCGGTGAATGCCATTGAATACATGAAGGGGCGGCTAGTCGAATCGAACGCCGCACGCATTGGGCGAATTGAATCGGGCGAAACAACCGTCGTGGGCGTTAATAAATGGACCGCAGGCGAAGCCTCGCCGCTGACCGCCGGCGACGGTTCGATCATGGTCGTTGATCCGGCCTCCGAGGCCGATCAGATCACCCGCCTCGAGGCGTGGCGCGCCGGTCGTGATGCCGCCAAGGTTGCGGCAGCATTGGCAAAGCTCCGCGCCGATGCCCAGTCCCGCACCAATATTATGCAAGCCTCGATCGTCTGTGCCAAAGCGGGCGTGACAACGGGCGAATGGGCCGAAGAAATCCGCCGGGCCTTTGGCCAGTATCGCGCGCCAACAGGCGTTTCGCGCAATCCCTCGAACCAGACCCAGGGCCTTGAGGATATCCGCGATCGGGTCGACGCGGTCAGCCGCACGCTTGGCCGCCGCCTGGCGTTCCTTGTCGCCAAGCCCGGCCTCGACGGCCATTCCAACGGCGCCGAGCAAATCGCCACCCGCGCGCGCGATTGCGGCATGGAGATTACCTATGACGGTATTCGCCTGACCCCCGATGAAATCATTTCTGCCGCTCGCGAAAAGGCTCCGCATGTCATCGGTCTTTCCATTCTTTCCGGCTCGCATATTCCGCTCATTTCCGAGGTCATGGCGAAATTGAAAGAGAATGGTCTTGATCATATTCCGGTCGTTGCGGGCGGGATTATCCCAGATGATGATGCCGTAGCACTCAAGGCTATCGGTGTCGCCGAAATCTATACACCCAAGGATTTCGACTTAAATCGAATCATGAGTGATATTGTTTCTCTCGCTGATCCTTCGAAAATCGCCGCCGAATAGCCGAATTTCCTATCCAAAAGGAAAGTTAGTCCTTTCTAAATGAATTGGGCTATAACGGAGGTTGTTTAGCCTCGGCACCATGCCGGGCTTTTTTCGGGGACACAAATGAAGATCAATCTCAAAGGAATGTCGCGCAAAGAGCTGGAGAAGCTGCGCGCCGATGTCGACAAGGCTCTGGAACAGGTTTCTACCCGTGAAAT